>CAIVOB010000171.1 GCA_903907475.1 Candidatus Omnitrophota bacterium | reverse complement strand
TTCTCATCGATCTTTATCATGGGGTAACTAAGGCTAATATTACGCGTTTAGCAAAGATTAGTATTAGCGCGATTGATGAATATAAATTTGAAGGATACGCGCTCAAAGGTGAGGCGCGAATTTTACCGCATAATAATTTAACCCAAAGCATGATTTCTTCCTGGGAGAATAATATCACTTCGCGTTTAGCCAAGAGATTGCTTAAGCATTTAGCCGAAGAAAAAGGACAGCGGCATCATCCGGAGGCGATTTTGCCGGAGCCGAAATATATTATCGCGCTTAATGTTCAGGAGATTGTTGATCTAACTCCGCATCATTTAAGAAAGGAAGGAGAAAATGGCAAAAACGGTTAAAATTTATAGTACGGCTACTTGTCCTTGGTGTATTCGGGCTAAAGAGTTTTTAAAAGAGAACGCGGTGGAGTTTATTAATTTTGACGTTGGCTTAGATCAAGCGGCGGCGGATGAAATGATGAAAAAAACCGGGCAGATGGGGGTACCAGTAATTGAGATTGATGGCCAGGTGATTGTTGGCTTTGACAAGGAAAAGATTAAGCAGGCCCTCGGAATATAAATTGATGCAAATTTACGATTTGATTATTATCGGAGCCGGACCGGCGGGGATTACGGCCAGTGTCTATGCGGCGAGAAAAAAGTTAAATTTTCTAGTCATTAGCTTGGATATTGGTGGACAGGCGGCTTGGAGCGGCGATATTGAAAATTATACCGGTTATCAATTTATTACTGGCCCGGAATTAGCGCAAAAATTTCAAGAGCATTTGCAGAAGTACCAGATTGTTTTAAAGGAAGATGAAGTGGTGCTCGAGCTTAAAAAATCCGGGACAGTAGTAAGATTAAAAACCAATAAGTCAGAATATGTTGCGCGCGCGGTGATTATTGCTTCCGGGAAAAGATCTAAAGAGTTAGGCGTGGTGGGTGAAAAAGAGTTTAAGAATCGTGGTTTAACTTATTGCGCGATCTGCGATGGGCCGCTTTTTAGCGGTAAAGTTGTCGCGGTGATTGGCGGAGGAAACTCAGCGTTAGACGCGGTTTTGCAGTTAATAAAAATCGCGCAAAAAATATATCTTATTAATAGTGCTCCGGAATTATTCGGGGATGCTATTATGTGTCAGAAAGTCGAAACTGAAACCAAGGTGACGATCCTTAATCATTCCCAGGTGATGGCAGTTTTGGGGGAGAGATTTGTGCAGAGCATTAAAATAAGCAGTAATGGCAAAGAACTAATGTTGGCGGTGCAGGGAGTGTTTGTCGAGGTGGGGTTAACGCCGAACGTAAATTTTGCGCAGGATTTAGAAAAGAATGAATTACAAGAGCTTAAAATTGATGTCAATAACCAAACTAATATCGCGGGAATCTTTGCCGCGGGAGATGTGACAAATGTGGCGGAGAAACAGATTATCATTGCCGCTGGTGAAGGAGCGAAGGCTTGTTTAAGCGCGAGCCGGTATTTAGCGCGTAATAATTTTTAAAGTAAAAATAAGGTCGCTCCCGCCTCAGTTGCGCTGCTAAAATTTTTGTAAAATTTTAGCATATTCGGCGGGATAAATTCGCACATTGACTTATGTTCATGGTGTTCCATAAGTCAAGTGCTCATTTAAAGGAGAAGAAAATGCGTGAAAGAATCGAAAAGGCTTTAGATAAAGTTAGGCCGATGCTGATGGCCGATGGCGGTAATGTTGAATTAATTGAAGTAACTAGTGACGGAGTGGTGAAATTAAAACTTAAAGGCAGTTGCGGGTGTTGTCCGATGAGCTCGATGACGCTTAAGAACGGAATTGAAAAAGTATTGCGTCAAGAGGTTCCGGAAATTAAAGAAGTCATTGCTTTATAATAAGTAATATTTTTATGAAGCTTGCTTCTAAGTTTACCCGCGCCAAACAAATTATTTCGGGTTATCAATCGGTGGTGGTTGCTTTTTCCGGAGGCCAGGATAGCGCGCTGTTACTTAAAATTTGCGCCTTAGTTTTGGCAAAAGAAAAGATTTTAGCGGTGACCGCGGTTTCGGCGTCTTATCCCCAAGGCGAATTGGTAAAAGCTAAACTTTTAGCCAAGCAGATCGGGGTAAGACTTAGAATTATCAGAAGCGCGGAATTAACTAACCCCAAGTTTAGGGCGAATTCGCCGCGGCGGTGTTATTTTTGTAAAAAAGAATTATTTACTAAGCTTAAAATTATTGCCCGGAAGAATAAATTAAAGTTTGTTTTAGAAGCGAGCAATCTTTCGGATAAACTGGATTATCGCCCGGGTAATATTGCCAAAGCGGAATTAAAAATTAAATCTCCGCTTTTGGAAGCGGGTTTTACTAAAAATGATATTCAGCGTTTAAGTAAAAAGTTAGGTTTGTCGAGTTGGAATAAGCCCAGTTTGGCGTGTTTGGCTTCACGTATTCCTTACGGGGTAAGCATCAGCGCAAAGTTATTAAAGCGCATTGACCGGGCGGAAATATATTTGGCAAGTTTAGGTTTTAAACAGGTTCGTTTAAGGCACCACCAAGAGCTTTGCCGGATTGAGGTGGAAAAGAATAAGATCGCGCGTTTATTGGGGATGCGCCAGGAGATTGTTGCGCACTTAAAGAGTTTAGGGTATCATTATGTCACGATTGATTTAGAAGGATATCGCACCGGCAGCTTAAATGAGGTAATCTGAAGATGAAAAAAATATATTTTGATTATGCGGCCACCACACCTTGTGACCCTCAGGTTTTAGCGGCGATGGAGCCTTATTTTTTTAATAAATTCGGCAATGCTTCAAGTTTACATATTTATGGCCAGGAAGCTAAGGGAGCAATAGAAGAAAGCCGGGAAAAGTTGGCGGCATTTATCGGTGCCAAGCCTGAAGAGATTGTTTTTACTTCGGGAGGAACGGAGTCTGATAATTACGCGATTTTGGGCTCGGCGCATGCGTTAGAAAAAAAAGGTAATCATATTATTACTTCGGTGATTGAACATCACGCGGTGAGCGAGCCGTTGAAATTTTTAGCAAAGCAAGGTTTTAGCGTCACATATTTGCCGGTAAACAAATTTGGCTTGGTCGCGGTGGATGATTTAAAAAAGGCCATTACGCCTAAAACTATTTTGGTAAGTATTATGCACGCTAATAATGAAATCGGCACACTTCAGCCAATTGCGGAGTTAGGGAAAGTGGTTAAAGAAAAAGGGATTTGTTTTCATTCCGATGCCGTGCAAACCCTGGGGCACCTTCCGCTTAAGGTGGACGAGTTGCAAGTGGATCTTTTGTCGCTTTCGGCGCATAAATTTTATGGGCCAAAAGGAGTGGGGGCTTTATATATTCGCCGGGGTACGCGTTTAGAGACGTTTCTGCGCGGCGGGGATCAAGAAAAAGGGAGACGGGCTTCCACTTTAAATACTACCGGAATTGTGGGTTTGGGCGCGGCAATCGCGCTTTGTGAAAAAAATATGGCCAAGGAAATAAAATTTCAGACTGCGCTGCGGGATAAATTGATTAAAGAAATTCCATTAGTGATTCCGGAAGTCGTCCTTAATGGCCATGCCACGCTGCGTTTACCTAATAATGTTAATTTTTCGATTAAATATATTGAAGGAGAGTCAATGCTCTTAAGCCTTGATATGCTGGGGATTGCCTGTTCTACGGGATCAGCTTGTACCTCAAGTTCTTTAGAGCCTTCGCATGTTTTATTAGCGATTGGTTTGAATCATGAAACCGCGCATGGGTCTTTGAGGATTACTTTGGGCCGTTGGACCAAAGAGAGCGAAATTGATTATTTGTTAGAAAAATTACCTTTAGTGGTCGGAAAACTGCGCGCGATGTCTCCGCTTTATGAAAAAAAATAAACTTCCTACGCTTGGTAAAATTCATCCGGATTTTTTTAAGCGGCATATTTATCATAAATTAGGCGCGCCCGATAAATCTGTCCTGGTCAAACCGCAGAATGGGGTGGATTTTGGGGTGGTGGATTTGGGAAGTCAGGTTTTAGTTTTATCCACGGATCCGTTTTATATTGCTAAAGAGTTAGGTTTGGAGAAAGCTGCCTGGTTTGCGGTACATATTTTGGCTAGTGATATTGCCGTTAGCGGTATTGCGCCCAGATACCTGGCAGTGGATCTTAATCTTCCTCCGGAGATGACGGAAGATGAATTAGTGCGGATGTGGGACGCGGTACATCAGGAATGCAAAAAATTAAAGATTAGCGTGGTGACGGGCCATACCGCCCGTTACGCCGGGTGTAATTATCCCATGGTCGGTGGGGCGACGATGTTAGGATTAGGGAAAAAGCGGGATTTGATTAATCCTTGCGCGCATCCGGGGGACGTAATTATTATTTCTAAAGGCGCGGCGATTGAAACTTGCGGATTAATGGCCGCTTATTTTCCGGAATTTTTAAAAGCAGAATATGGCGCCGCCTTTGTCAAGCGGGCGCAAAATATTTTTTATCAGATGTCCACGGTTAAGGATGCTTTAATTGCCGCTTCTGTCGGGGGATTGACTTGTATGCACGATGCAACAGAGTGCGGTATTTGGGGTGGGCTTTTTGAAATCGCCCAGCATAGTAAAGTGGGGATGCAGATTGAGTTAAATAAAATAATTCTTCAGGAGGAAGTAGGTTTAACTTGCGCTTATTTTGGCATCGATCCCTATAAAACTATAAGTGAAGGCACTTTATTAGCTACGGCAAATAGCAAGAAAGCAAAAATTATTGTCGCTAAGCTTAGCGCCGCTGGAATTCCCGCCAGTATCGTGGGGGAAGTTACGCCTAAAGAGCAGGGGATGCAAATATTTGATGGAAATAAAAAATATCCACTTCAACATCCGAGAATCGACCCTTTTTGGGGCAAATTTGAAGAATATTTACAAAAAAGATGAAAGAGAAAATATTAGAGTATTTACATCAAAAACATAATTATCTGTCCGGAGAAGAGTTGAGCAGCCATTTGGGAATTAGCCGGCAGGGCTTGTGGAAACATATTCAGGAATTAAAAGATTTGGGTTATGAAATTGTGGCTGTTCCGCATTTAGGTTATCGTTTAGAGGCGCTCCCGGACCGGCTTTTTGCTTTTGAAGTAACGCGGGGGTTAAAAGCTAAAACGATGGCGCGGAAAATTTATTATTTTGATTATTTAGTTTCGACGATGGATTTAGCGATGCAGCTGGGGCTAAAGGGCGCCGCGCATGGCACATTGATTTTAGCGGAGTCTCAGACTAAGGGCCGGGGCAGGTTGGGCCGGAGTTGGTTTTCTCCTAAATATAAAGGAATTTATTTATCGCTTATTTTAAGGCCGCAGATTACTCCGTCAAATTCTCCGATTTTAACGCTTTTAAGTGCGGTGAGCATTTGCGAAGCAATTAAAGAAACTTTTGGACTAGAGGTGCAGATTAAATGGCCCAACGATATTTTGGCGCAAAATAAAAAAATTGCTGGAATTCTTACTGAAATGAATGCCGAAGTGGATAAAGTAAATTTTATCGTGATTGGCATCGGCTTAAATGTTAATAATGATAAAAAAACATTGATTGCCCAGGCGACTTCTTTAAAGGAACAGTTGCTTAAACCCGTAAGCCGGGTTTTATTATTACAGGCGTTTTTAAATAAATTCGAGGATAATTATTCGCGCTGGGAAAATAAGGGTAGTTCCTGGGTTATTGAACGTTGGCGTAGTTTAAACTCATCTTTGGGCCAAAGAGTAAAGATCTATTATCAGCATAAGCATTTAGAAGGCGTGGCGGTCGATATTGACCAGGATGGGGGATTACTTATTCGCAAAGATTCTGGGATCATGCAAAAAGTTACCAGTGGCGATGTAATGTATTGCCGTCAACCGTAAACGTTAAATAAATTATTAGTTGACAATTAAGCTCAAGGGCACTTATAATCATTTTATGTTAAAAATGATGCTCCGGGGCTTTTTTATTTTATTTTTTTTAAATTTTTCGCAGTCAGTTTTTTCCTCCCCCGATGACCCCCAGGATTTAGGAAGCTTAAAAATCACAAAACAAAAGCAGTTCTTATTAAATACTTTTGTTGTTGATTCTACTCAGGCCGGCGGATTTAATTATGAATCTGGCGTGGAGTCTTTAAGCAATCTACCGGTAGATTTACAAAGCCGCTGCCTAAATTCCGGAATGCAAACTAATTTTTCACTGCGTGGCTCAACTTTTCAGCAGGTACTTATTCTGCTCAACGGCCAAAGGATTAATGACCCGCAGACCGGCCATCATAATTCCGACATTCCTTTTACTAAGGAAGACATTAAAAAAATTGAAGTTATTCCCGGAGCGAGTTCTTCATTGTTTGGCGTGGATGCTTTGGGGGGCGCCATAAATTTTGTTTTAGCCCCTGCGCAAGAGAAAAAAATTGTTTGGGAGTTTAGCGCTGGAAACCAGCGCAATGGTTACGGATTATTTAGCCTTACGGATAAATATAAAGATTTGGGGTTTAGGGTTTCAATTGAAGATGCTCAATCAAAAGGATTTCGTCCGGATACGGATTTTAAAAAATTTAATGCTTCTTTGGGCACACTTTTAAAGCTGCCTAATGGAAGCTGGGAGAATAATCTTGGGTTTCAGGAAAAAGAGTTTGGGGCTTATGATTTTTATACTCCGGGTAAAGGTTATCCTTCCCGGGAATGGACGAAAACTTATTTATTAAACAGCGCTTTAACTTTGGATTACGAGGGCCTAACATTTAAGCCGAATTTTCTTTGGCGCCGGCATTATGATAAATTTGTTTTGGATGAAAGGTTAGCCAATTATAATAATCACCATACGGATATGTTTGTTCCCAGTGTTTATTGGCAGAAAGAATTCGGGAGGTTTGGTAAATTAGGGGCAGGCTTGGAATGGTCGGAGGAAAGGATTATTTCGACTAATTTAGGTAAACATGAGCGTAATCAGAAAAGCGTTTATTTAGATGATAGCTTAGAACTAAGCGAACGTTTGAGTTTGGGATTTTCCGGGCGTTGGGATGATTTTTCTAATTTTAAAGATGAGCCCAGCGGATCTTTCAGTGCTAAATATAAAATTTTAGATAATCTGGCAATAAATTTTGGAGTTTCCCGTAGTATCCGGGTTCCTTCATTTACGGAGCTTTATTATCAGGACCCGACAACGATTGGTAGTTCTAATTTAGCCGCAGAACAGGCTTGGAATTATCAAGCCGGATTAGAATATAAAAAAGAAGATTTAACTTCAAGTTTTACCTTTTTCTTGCGCCAGGAAAAAGAAATGATTGATTGGGTAAAATCTGATCCTAGTCAAAAATGGCAGGCAAAAAATATTACCGCGGATAATGTTTTTGGTATTGAATACGCGCTAAGTAAAAAAATTAATCAGATTATTAGTTGGGATGCTAATTACACTTATACCGCTAAGGAGATTGATCAAAAAGGGTATCTTTATAAATACGGGCCTAATTATGCTAATCATTTAATAAATACGGTTTTTAATTTTGATCTACCTTTTGGGCGCCAAGAGATCGGGTTTAGCTATAAGAAAAGGCCCACCCGAAGGGGCTGGTTGCTCATGAATGCCGGGTTAAATTATAATTTAAATTTACAGACGAAGATTTTTATGAACTTTAGTAATATTTTAAATGTCGAGTATCAGGATATCGAAGGCATTCCTCAAAGCGGCAGGTATATGGAAGCGGGTTTGAGGCTGACTTGGTAAAAAGTATTTAATTTAGGATAAAAATTAGTATATAATAGGCGAATTCATAATTAATATTTAACCAAAGGAGAGTAATGTTTATTCATGTCGTTTTGTTTGAAGTTAAATCTGCCGAGGTAGCGAAATATCGTAAGGATAGTCTGATGTGGGCTGGGCAGTGTAAAAAATCACGCGGTTTTGTTTCGTATTGTACGATGCAACGCTTTGGATTTAAACATCAGTATGCTTCCGTCTATCGTTGGGTTAAGAAATCCGATTGCGACCGCTTCATGCGCAAATATCACGATCTTCTCGTAACTAAGTCTAAAGCCAAGGTTAAAGTTTTAGGCTATTACAATCTTAAGGCAGTAGATAAGGTTAGTCATTAGTTTTATCTAGCGGGTCCTGCTATTGTGGCACTCTTATAAGTTAGCGGGTCCTGTCTTGACTTGGTTTTCGCGGGGACGCTTGTTGCGCCCCAGCGTGGCGCAACTACGCTCGGGTCGGCTGCGTCGCTCTCTGACAAAGAAGTGACGGAACC
>CAIVOB010000170.1 GCA_903907475.1 Candidatus Omnitrophota bacterium | reverse complement strand
ATAAACCTCTCCATCAAAACCAGTTTAAATTTAAAAACCAACATATTTTGGATATAAATCAACCCTCCCAAATGCGAAAAAGGTAAAGCGCAAAGCGCCGCGTCTTGCGGGCCTAAATCCGAGTTTACAAAAAACGACATTGACTGTGGCGGAGCATCTAACTGCGCGTAATTAATTAAAACCCCTTTGGGCTTTCCGGTCGTTCCAGAGGTATAAAAAAGTATCGCGTAATCTTGAGGATTAATTTTTACTTTCGGAGCGAGGCTTGAGCTCTGCGCTACAAGCGCCTCAAAAGATAAACTCCCTTCATCCGAAGATTGGCAAGCAATAATATTCTTTAAAGCGGGTAAACTACTTCTTAAGCGGGTGACTGCGATATTAGCTTTATGTTTGGTAATCAGAAGTTTAGCTTCGGCGTGCGCCAAACAAGAAATAATTTCATCCTCAGTAAGCTGAAAATCTAAGGGCACGGCACAAGCACCGATTGACCAGAGCGCTAAATAACTAAAAATATACTCCGGCCAATTAGGCAGGTAAATTGCCACTTTATCGCCGGGCTGCACCCCTAATTTAATTAAGCTTGTGCTTAAAGAAAAAACCTTATCTCTTAACTGACCGAAAGAAATTTCTTCCTGGTGGAATATAATCGCCGCCCGGTCAGGGTATTCATTAGCGTTTTGTTTTAATAAATTTACAATATCCATTAAAACCCGTACCAATAGTTAACCAACGGCTTATCTTCGACGGATTGGTCGCGAATGATGTTTTTTAAACCGAGATACTCTAAAAAACCTTCACGCCCCAACTCTTTACCAAAACCACTCTGCTTAAACCCACCATAAGGAAGCGCGTTGTAAAACATTCCATAAGTATTAATCCAAACTGTGCCGGCATTAATCTTCTTGGCCAATTCCTGAGCGCGCGCTAAATCTTTGCTCCAAATGCACGCGGCGAGAGCAAAATCAGTATTATTCGCTAAAGCCACTGCCTCGTCGGCATCGGAAAATTTATGGATTAAAACTACCGGGCCAAAAACTTCCTCCTTAAATATATGCGCCCGAGGATTAACGCCCACTAAAACCGTAGGTTCAAAAAAATAACCATTTTTTAATTCCACGTTTTCCGGAATCTTACCTCCGCAAATAACCTTCGCTCCTTCGGCTTTGGCTTTCTCAATATAAGCCAACACTTTCTTGCGCTGAGCATCGCTAATTAATGGGCCCATTTGTGTTTCAAAATTATCCGCTAAACCGATCTTAATCCGCTGGGCTTTTTCGACAAAACTTTTTAAAAATTTATCATAAATATTTGCCTGCACAAAAATCCGCGACATCGCCGTGCACATCTGCCCCTGATTCAAAAAAATCGAAGTTAAAGCGCTATTGACCGCGACTTCTAAATCTACATCATCGAAAATTAAACTTGCTGATTTTCCTCCCAGCTCCATAATCAATTTTTTCACATTCTTCGCTGAGTATTGCAAAATCTGTTTCCCAACCTCATTGCTCCCGGTAAAAGAAATCATATCCACTCTTTTATCGCTGCAAAGTGTTTCCCCAATCTTAGGGCCGGAACCATTAATTACATTCACTACCCCAGCAGGAAGGCCGGATTTTTGAATAATTTTTGCTAACTCCAAAACTGTGAGCGGAGTAAGGCTCGAAGGTTTTAGAATCACGGTATTTCCGGCAGCTAAAGCCGCAGCCAGTTTCCAACAAGCAATTAAAAGCGGATAATTCCAGGGTATTATTAAAACTACTACCCCTAAAGGCTGATAAATTAATTCCGCTTGAACATCCGGATCCATCAGAGGCTGACGGGGATCTAAAAAATTAATAAAATTATTTGCCAAATACTCAAAGCTCTTGGCGCTCGAAGGAATATCCATAAAGGTAGTTTCTTTAAGCGGCTTACCGGTATTTTGCATCTCTAATTGCGCCAGCTCCTCCGCCTGATCTAAAATACCCTGGCCAAGCTTGAGCATAAAATTTTTCCGTTCTTCTAAACTCAGGCGCGGCCAAGCTCCTTGGTCAAAAGCCTCGCGCGCGCTTACCAAAGCTAACTCCACCTCTTTTAAAGAAGCAACAGCAGTCTGCGCGATTACTTTTCCGGTAGAGGGATTAAGAATATTTTGGATTTCAGAAGTTTCGACAAATTTACCATTAATAAAAAGCGTGTATTTGGGAATCATTTAATCCTCACTGCTTTAAATAAAGCAAATAAACGATTGAAAGGAACGTACCATTTAGAAAGTTGCCCCAATTGGCCGCTGAGCTTCATTTTTCCCTGCGTCACCGCCACAAAAGAATCTAATTTACCTAAAAATACTTGCTCCCAAACATTAGCCGGAGCGGAAATTACAAACGGTGCATCACTATCTGTTTCTAATTTAATAATTTTACCTTTTTCAAAAATAAATTTAAAAACGCTTGCGGTTTCATCCAGTTTAATCGCTAATTTTAAAGTTAAATCTAACTCCCTGCCCTTAGTGGCGATAAATTCATCTTGATTTACTAAATTCACAATCGCCTGAATATGCTCCGGCGAAAACATCAGGTAAGAAACTTCCTGACGCTTTAAATCATCTTTTAAAGCAACATCTAGGTCATCCAAAATATTTTGTTCAAATAAACGCGCTAAGGCCGCGCTCTTGACTGCTTCCTCTAAAGCTTCCGTAAGGCTTAAGGCGTCAGCAAACTTATCCGCGATCGCGATCGTGCCATGATTTTTTAAAACCACTAAATTATTCAATTTTAACGCTGCGATCACTGGGAGAGGATCAGTAACAGTAGGAGTAAGCTGGGAAATAACCGGAATCTCTCCTAAATAGAATTTAGTTTCAAAACTTAGCGCTTTTAATTTATCTGCCACCGCAAAATACCCATTAATCAAAGGAGGATGGCAATGAATCACAACCTGAGCCGCAAAATTAGCATAGACTAAACTGTGGAGGGGTAACTCTGAACTAGGTTTACGCTCGCCGGAAGCTTGAGGATGAGCTAAATTTATTTTTAAAATATCGCTCTCTTGGAGTTGACCTAAAAATGTCCCGCTGGCAGTAATCAAAATATTTTCCGCGTCTAACTTGGCGCTAAGATTTCCGGATTTAGCTACCGCCAAGCCCGCCTGATAAAGACGATTACCAACTTGAATTATTTCCCGTCTTAATTCCTGCTCAGACATATTTAAACCCCCAAATAAATATGCTTAGTAATTAATTTATGCGGTGTGACATCAAAAGCCGGATAATAAGCCTTAACATTTTTCGGCGCTAAATGTATCCCCTGGTAAATTTTTAACTCATCATCGGGGCGAATTTCAATTCTAATTTCGCTGCCGCTTTTTAATTTAGAAGCGGGAGGACAAATAACATAAAATGGAATCTTAAAATATTTAGCTACCACCGCAATCTGATAAGTCCCGATTTTATTAGCAATATCGCCATTTAAAGTCAAATGATCCGCCCCCACGATAATCTTAGTCACTTTCCCTAAAGATAATAAATAAGCCACCATATTATCGGTAATAATTGTCACTGGAATTCCGGCGCGCTGAAGCTCCCAAGCGGTCAGGCGTGAACCTTGTAGATAAGGACGCGTTTCAGTAGCATAAAAACTTATCTTCTTCCCGCCTTTCTTGGCAAATTGAGCAACTAAAGGCAAAAGCCCGCTAATATTACAATGTGTCAAGATGACATCCCTGTCTTTGAGCAACTTGGCCATTGTTTGAGCCTGCTCAATGCGCTTACCTTTAAGCATTTCTAAAAACCCTAAAATACTTTTTTCTAACGGCGCACCACTTTTTTCTAAACCCAAAACCATTTCTGTTAAAAATTTAAAAGAAAGCGTTGGGCGAGTAGCATTAATTGCCTGCGCCACAAGAGCCAAATTCTTATTTTGGCGCTTACTTAAAATAAAGGTATACATTACCAAGAGTACCTGGCCCACCGCGCGGGTCTTCATTTCTTTAATCGCCCGGCAAGCATCGAGATAATTTTTAGCCTTAATATAGATCAACTTTTGCGGAAGTTTGGTCTCATCAAGAATATAAATAATATTACCTTTTAATTGTATCGGCCAAAATAACGGTGAAAATTTCATTTATTTACCTTCTAATTTTTTAACTAACTCTAACGCAATTTTAATTAAATTTGCTTCCGCCATATAATAAAGCGGATTCATAAAACCCATCTCACCGGTAATGACATTATCGCTGACCGCTAAAATCGAACCGGCTTTAATATTATAAGTCTGACAAATTGTTAACAGTGTCGAAGAAACCATATCCACTGCCCGGGCTCCCTCTTTGCGTTTAGCCTCGACAATTTCGCGCGTTTCACGTAAAAGCGCATCTGTCGTCCAAGCTTTGCCACGGTGCACGCTCAAACCCATCTCTTGAGCAATCTTAAAAAGAAGATCAGAAATATTTTTATCGGCTACGGTCTTAAAATCTTTATCAACATAATAAGGTGTTACTCCATCGCCGCGAATCACCTCATCCACAACAAATAAATCGCCTACTTTAATATCTTCAGACATCGATCCACAAGTGCCAACGCGAATAATATTCTGAATTCCGGCATTACACATCACTTCGGTTGTTATTGAAGTATCAGTAGAGAATCTGCCACCGTTAATTCCGGTAACTTTAATTCCTTCATAAGTGCCGGTATACATCGTATACTCCATAAATGAAAAATTCCGCACCGGATTCTCAATCTTCTTCATTAAAACATCCAAGCGATCGCGCGGCCCGGGCACAATCGCGTATTTACCCACATCCTGCGGCCTTAATTGTACCATCTCCGTCAAATCTTTCCCTGTTAAATGAACATTTTTTTGCATTTGCATGTTAATTTCTCCTCGTATTTAAGCCCGATACATAATCACGTTTATTTTCTCTAAAGTAATTAAGCCTTCTTTAACCATCGCATCCAAAAAAGGAATAAAAGTATCAATCTTTTCCTGACTATCAACAATCTCAATAATAATCGGCAGATCCTCGGAAAGCCGCAACAAATTAGCAGTGTGCATATGACTTTTACAACCAAACCCCAGAAAGCCTTTAACCACCGTCGCCCCCGCTAGGCCATTTTTCTTCGCCAAAAGCACAATCTCTTCATAAAGCGGCTTACCATCCCATTTGTCCGCTTCCCCAATAAAAATTCTTAAAAGCTTTCCATCTGCCGGAATCTTCATCATCACCTCATTTTTTATTAAATTACTTCACCGATAAAACTTCCCACGCGAAATAATATATATCCAAAAATAACGCTCGCTAAAATATTACTGAAAGCGCGAATCACTTGGCCACTTCTTACTAAATTATCCGTCTCAAAAATAAAAGTTGAAAAAGTAGTAAAAGCGCCACAGAATCCAATCATTAACAATACCCGCGCATCCGGACCAAAAATAAATTTCTTATCAGATAAAGCCGCTAATAATCCCAAGATAAAACAACCGCTCAGATTAACCACTAAGGTGCCATAGGGAAAGCTTGTGCCGGAAAATTTATAAACCACGCCCGCTAAGAAATACCGGGCAATTGTTCCCGCCGCTCCCCCAATAATCAAATTCAAAAATTTCACCATAATTTACCTAATTTATAAACAATTGAAAAATTGTCCACAAGGACACACTTACGCAATTCCTATAAGCGCAAGGTGTATTTTATTCCCAATCCTACCACAAATTTAGCGGGTCCTGTCTTGACTTGGTTTTCGCGGGGACGCTTGTTGCGCCCCAGCGTGGCGCAACTACGCTCGGGTCGGCTGCGTCGCTCTCTGACTCAAATGTGACGGAACCATGCCCGCCCCGTTACATCTCTACAATTAGAATTACGGAGATGTAACGGGGCCCGCTCCTTGCCTTTACGCCCCGCTCAAATCCAAGTCCAGCCACCCGCTAATAGACAGATAAATTTAACCTATATTTTGTGCGGAGGATATTGTGGAGCGTGCATCGCACGCAAAACAATATCCGCAGAACAAAATATCAAAGAGCAAATAATTTTGCTAAATTACCTCCCAGGATATTTTCTTTATCTTCCCGAGAAATATCTAAGTCCTGAATCACTTTAATCCCCCCGGCAATATCCTGCTTCGCCGGCCAATCAGAACCCCATAAAATATGTTGCGCGCCCATTAAATCTAAACTAAGTAAAAAATTTGCTTTGGTCGTATCGCCGCTTGTATCGACATAAATCTGTTTAAAATAATCCGAGGGCAAACCTTGCAAATCCTTGACAAAATTCATCGCGCGTAACATCTGATAAGTCGCGTCAAAACGTGTTTTAAGGTAACAAACTGCTCCGCCAAAATAAGCAAAGATAAATTTCACCTGCGCGTATTGCCTCAAGATATCCGACATTAACAACTTTCCTACTGAAATCGTCGTATCAAAAACATACTCCACCACCGGAGTAAGCAAAGGATCTTTCACGCGCTCAAAACCTATGGGATTTACAATTTGAGGATGCACAAAAATCGGAATACCCTTTTCCGCGGCATATTTATAAATCGGTAAAAACATTAAATCATCTAAATAAATTCCATTGTAACTTGAAGCTAAAGAAATTGCCTTAAAACCTAACTCCTGCGTCACCCGCTTTAGTTCCTCCAGCATATCAATCGTATTATCGATCGGTAAAACTGCGGCGCCGATAAATTTATCCGGATAACGTTTTAATATTTGCCCGACGTTATCATTATAAATATGCGCCACCTGGCTAAAGCTGCCTAATTTTAAATGCGCGTCCGAAGTGGGATAACTTAAAATCGCCCGGCCTATACCGTTATCCTCCATAATCTTTAATTGCCCCTCGATATTATTCCAACCCTGATGAAAAAAATGAGCATTCGAAATAATATCCTGCGGCAACCAATGGCTATGCGCGTCAATTAACATGATTATTTACTTTTTTAAAGAAACCATCCCTAATAGAGGCTCCGTACTTTTTAAAATGCGCTTGGTCATCTCTAATTCATAAAGCGCTTTAATCTCCGTTAAAACTTTACGCCCAAATTCTTTAGCAATCAACTTTTCGATCGCTTCTAACTTCACATCCAGAAAAATAAATTCCGGGTTAGTTCTTAAACCTTGATATTTTAATTCTAAACAAGATTTTTCTTTAGCGCCAATATACTCCTGAAAATTATCCACTAATTTTTCCAAAGCTTCCTTTTCATGCGGTAAATAAGCGCCCATAAGCGTATTTTCCATCTCCGCTAAGATATTTTTATCAATCTCGGTTTGCGTAAATTTACGCTCAAATTTATCAAATGCTTCTTTAGTAGTTTTGTAAAGCCAAAGGTAATAACGCTTCTTTAAATTTTTTTCATCCTGATTATCCATTTTTCCTCCGATTTATTTTTTCACCAACTCTACGGTATCAAAATATAAAGTTCCTTTTGACACGGGTAGCGGTTCAAATTGAAAAACCTTAATTGGAAAATCCAGCTGGCCATTTTTATCGGCATCATTGGGCTGCCAATCATCACGCACCACAAATTTATCAAAGCTACAAACAATTTTCTTCCAGCCCTTAAAATCATCACTAAGTAAATAACGCCAAATTTCTCCACCATTATCTTTTAAATCAAAAGCAATTTGAGCTTTCGAGTCCGTGCCATAAAGATAAAAAGATATCCCACTATACTCCGCCCACTTTATATCCGCTGGCTTAAGCGCCCAATTGGCATTCTTGGCATCAAGGCCTGTTCCGCGCGCCACATAAATATAACCTCCGGCCACGGCATCATAAACAACTTTTAACGCCTGGTTGCCACTATTTTTAATATCCGTAGACCCGGTTACCTCGACACTTGAGCCATTACCCGCACCGAAATCTACCGTACCTTGCGCTCCGTTACTAACTGCCATCTCAAGATCATCCAATAATAAATTATCACTTGCTGCCAAACAAACCTGCGTTGCTAAAAATAATCCCGCGGCCAATAAAAATAAACCCTTTTTCATCTCATTTCTCCTTTGTTAATCTTTCCTAGCTTTTATTTTTTAGTCTTTCCGTTTTTCAGTTTTTTTGTTTCTTTGTTTTTCCGTCTTCTGTCTTCCGTTCTCCGTCACTTTACAGGGTGCTCCTGTTTAAAAGGAATCACGGGAGCCGTCCACGGCGTTTGTTGATTAATCACTGATATTTCCAGAGGGCAAACATTCGCCGGCACGGTTAATGCAAAACGCACGGCATCCTCAATCGCTTTGGTACTCATAAGACGCGAAGTATCACCGGTAATATCCTTAAGTTTACCGGTAAGATCAGTATCCGTTACTCCGGGTAAAATAGAAGTAACTTTAATCCCATGATCCCGTAATTCCCAAAACAGGCCTTTAGAAAAAGCCCTTAAACCAACTTTGAGCGAACTGTAAACAATAAAATTTCTCGGAACCGGATCTACCAGGGTTGAACCGGAAACAATATTAATAATCGCGCCGTACTTTTGCGCCATCATGTCATTAATCACTAAACGAATCAGCCGGACATAACCTAAATAATTAGTATGTGCCAATTTTTCAAAATCTTCAATCGGCTGTGACTGAAAAGGATATTGCGAGGAAACCCCGGCACAATTAATTAAAATATTCACTTGCCCAAACTTTTTCTTCGCCGCACAAACTAAATTTTCTAAATCCCCTAACTTTATGACATCACAAACCACCGGTAAAACTTCGACTTTATATTTTTTGGCGATCTCCGCGGCAGTTTTCTCTAATTCTTCCTTTCCCCGCGCTGCGACCACTAAATTTATCCCTAAATCGGCGGCAGTTTGTGCCATGGCTTTACCAATACCGCGGCTGGCTCCGGTAACAATTGCCACTTTGCCTTTTAAATCAGTACTCATGATCTTCCTCCCTCTTTACAATTTAAAATTCTTAAAAACTTTTCCCCTCACTACTACCGGCTAACGACTACTTGCTTTTACCAACTGCTGCTTCAATCACGCGTTTAAAAATTAAAAGGTTATCTTTAGAATGCTTATTAATAAAACCTTCCACTTGCTCATCATTAAATTTAGCTTTTGCATCCATCTGAAAATGCTGAATCCAGGTTAATTCTACCCCTTCCGGCTTAGATGTATATAGCCAAATAATCTTCATAAAATTAAAAGGAAACTTCGGTTCAAAACGCTCAGAATAAGCAAAAAAATCATCCTTAAACAATAATCTCCAGGAAACCCAGGATTTATCTTCATCATCAGTGAGGCGAAAAGTCAATTTATTAGCTTCCTTCTTTAAAATCTCGGCTTTCTTATACTCACTACCAAATAACTCCGTCCAGCGCGGAATATCATTAGAAATCTCAAACACTAAATCATACGGCGCATTAATCACTATCGAATTACACGTATGTCCCATTTCACCCTCCCAATAATATCTTTTAGATTAAATTAATTCAAATAGCTTAGTTTATTTTGTCCGCAAAATTTATTTAGCGGGTGACACGGAGGCGGGTCCCCTTTTTTCTGCCCACAGCCGCAGCGAGGACAAAAAAAGGGTGCCGCAGTGGCAGGACCCGCGAAAAATAAAAAGTCCCGCGAAAAATTTCGCACGCAAAACAATATCCGCAGCACAAAATAACAAATTAATTTAATCTAAAAGAGCAACGACTCTGGCCCAAGCCGCGCCAGTATTCTTAATTCTAATCGGAAAACAAACAATCTTGAATCCAAAAGCAGGTAATTGCTCCAAGTTTGCTAAACGTTCAATATGAATAAACTCTTTCTTGCGGCCATAAAAATGTGCCGGATAAAATGTTTTCGGGTCTTTAGTTTCTTGAAATTCTTTAAGCATAAAGCGATACGGCCGGTCAATTCCCATGGTATCGACACCAAAAATTTTAACTCCCTTACCTAAAAGATATTGGATTGCCAGCGGATCGACCCCCGGATAATCAGAAAAATATTTTGGCGTACCGTATAATTTGTCCGCTCCCGTATGCAATAATACGATATCCAAAGGCCGCAGCTCGTAATCAATCTTTTTTAATGCTTCCTCAATATCGGCAAATTTAATCACTTCGTTAGGCTTTAGATGTGTTAAATCAAGTTTTACTCCATTTTGATAACAATATTCTAACGGAATTTCATCCGCGGTTTTGGCTGCCCGGCCTTCAGATTGTGAACCATAATGGAAAGAGTAATCTAAATGCGTTCCGATATGCACCGGAGCATGCACAATCTCTAAAGAAAGAAACTCCTCATCCGGTAACGCTTCTTTTTTTATGATCCGCTGGCCAAAAGCATATTTCATTTTGCCCCACAAGCTTTTGCCCATAATCACCCGATTAAATTTCTCCACCCCCATCCGGTGACTGATGCGCTCAATATCCACCTTATGGACCTCAAAAGCTTTTTCATCAATCGGTAAACTTAAATCGACTATTTTCATTTTACAAGTTTAGTTTGAATAATATTGGCAATTTCACTAATTGTGGAATTCTTAGTAATTTCTTTCGGGCTAAGTTTTACCCCAAAAGATTTTTCTAAAGCAATTACCGACTCCACCATCTCGGTAGAATCCACGCCGATGCTATTAAGCAAGGTAGTATCATCTTTAAATTCTTCAATTTTAACCTTTAATAAATTCGCCAACACTTCTTTGATCTTTATTTTTATATCCATTCGCCCTCCATGCATTCTGCCTACTAATACTATTGATCACCTTTACATACACCTATGAGCTACGAGCTATGAGCTACGAGCTCCATATTATCTACTACATCTATATCTGCACTTCTCCCTTTGTCGCCGCGGCTTCCCATTTATTAATTCCGTTCATCACATCTTGGAAACAAAGTTTGGCCAGCGGATCAAAATTACTTTCCATAATCCGGTTAATCCTCCCGGGTTTAGAGAAAAATTCCCGCATACACCAGGAACCCAAGCGCCCAAGATCCTCGGTCGTCAAATGATCCGTCGGAATGACCGGATGCAAAAAGTCCCATTGACTAAAATCAACTTTTTTAGGATCGATCCAATGTTTCTTTAAAGCAATCCTCCACATCGGAGAGTTCGGAGCCGGAGTGACGTAGCCGACCCAAAGAATATCCGGATCAACCTGGTCCGTAAACTCAAAGCGTTGTTTGATAATCTCTTCGGTATCATAATCAAAACCCATCATGATATCGGCAACAATCGCGATATCATTTTTCCGCAAAATTTCAATCGTCTTTTTAATCTGATCCAAAGTAATGCCTTTAGCAATTTTTTTTAACTCCGATTGCGTGGTAACTTCAATCCCAAAAACACCCATAAATAAACCCGTTTCTTTCATGAGCGGTAAGATTGACTCGCAGTTAACCCAATCAATCGCCCGGCCCAAAGATACCCATTTAATCGGGTTTTTGGCCGCTTTTTTAAGTTCGCAAAATTTCTGCACCCTTTTGGGATCAACAATAAAATTATCATCTTGGATCACCACCACTTTTACGCCATACTTATGATGTAAAAGTTCTAACTCCTCCATGACTTTTTCCGGAGATTTCGCGCGCCATTTTAAAAAATCCGACGGTGAACGCGGGTCAAACTGGTCCCATTCATAACAAAAAGTACAAGCTGATGGACAACCACGAGAAGTCACCATATCCACAAACGGTTTCCAATAAGTATGCCCGACATATTTATCCATCGGAAATAAATCATACGCCGGTAAAGGCAGCTTATCTAAATCCACCATTAACGGTTTATGCGGCCCCATCACAATTTCTCCTGCAATCCGCGAAGTTACTCCGCCGACATCTTTTAAAGATTTATTTTTATCGATTGCTTCAATTAAATCTCCAAATGACTCCTCTTCCCCCATTACCACAAAATCGACCTCAGGAATCTCTTCTAATGTTGGCACCGGCATCGCCGAATACCATAACCCGCCTAAAATTATTTTTACTTTCGGAAGTACTTTTTTAATCCCGATTGCCGCATCTTTAAAATGACGTAAAACTCCGTATCCGCCATAACCGTGCAATTGTTCACCCATCACCACAATATCAGGATTTATGGTTTTAACTTTAGCAATCAACTCCTCCATCGGAATCTGGTCGGCTTTACCATCAATTACCGCCACATCCTTATATCCCTTCTCCCGCACGTAAGCTGCCCAATGCGCATAGAGCTGATTTGGCGAACGATGTATTCCGTGCGTTGCCCAAGCACCGACTTTCGGCATCACAAATAATATTTTCATATTTCCTCCTTTTAAATAAAGGGGACGGTTCTATTTATTACTCACATCGGCTCTATAATAAATAGAACCGT
>CAIVOB010000169.1 GCA_903907475.1 Candidatus Omnitrophota bacterium | reverse complement strand
TGGCGATCGTCGCAAGGCGATGTTAGAAGATATCGCGATTCTAACCGGCGGTAAAGCGTTAACGGAAGATTTAGGTATTAAGTTAGAAAATGTGGATATCGAAGATCTTGGGAGAGCGAAAAAAGTTAAAATCGACAAAGAGAATTCAACGATTGTTGAAGGCGCGGGTAAGAATGCCGCGATCAATGCGCGGATCGCGCAACTTAAGAAACAGATTGAAGATACGGATTCAGATTATGATAAAGAAAAACTCCAAGAACGCTTGGCGAAATTAGCCGGTGGAGTCGCGGTAATTAATGTTGGCGCGGCAACGGAAACGGAAATGAAGGAGAAGAAAGCGCGAGTGGAAGACGCTTTACACGCCACGCGCGCGGCGACTCAAGAAGGAATCGTTCCCGGAGGCGGAGTAGCCTTAATTCGCACCATCCCAGCTTTAGATAAATTAAAGCTTGAAGGTGATGAAAAGATTGGTGCTAACATTGTGAAACGTGCAATCGAGGAACCTTTAAGGCAGATTGCTCAAAATGCCGGATTAGAAGGCTCCGTCGTAGTACAAAGAATCAAACAAGAAAAAACTAATATCGGTTATGATGTCAGCCAAGATACTTATGTTGATATGCTCGAGGCGGGTGTCATTGATCCGACTAAAGTTACGCGTTCAGCTCTACAGAACGCTGCCAGTATTGCAGCTTTATTGCTGACAACCGAGACTTTAATCGCGGATAAGCCGGAAAAAGAAGATAAGATGCCACCGATGCCACCAGGAGGAATGGGCGGAATGGGCGGGGGAATGGGAGGAATGTATTAATCCCTAAAAACATTAAAAATTAACATTAAAACAGCCCTGTTTCTTAACTTAAGGAACAGGGCTGTTTTTTTAATTAATATTTAAAAAATTTTATTGATTTTATAACTAATCTGTGATATTTTTAAAACGTAAGCATAAAATAATTTATTACTTTTTGGAGGTAAAAAATGAAGCGTTTAATTAAAAGATTTAATTTAATAGCATTACTTTTAATTCCCGCGTTAATATTTTCATATTTACCTAGCCCAGTATCAGCAGAAGAGATAACGATTACTACCTATTACCCATCTCCTTATGGCAGCTATAATAATCTTACTGTAGGAACTGCTTTAAATCTTGTATATGGTACTGGTATTGTTAAAGCTGGTGCCAGCGCAGCGGGACCATTTAGTGACATAATGACAATCTCCGCTTCCGGGATAACATTTCTTGTCCCGGTAGTATTCAATCAAGGAATGACGATAAACGGACCTCTTACTGTGAATGGACTTCTTACTGTGAATGGAAATATTATTGCCCAATTGAGTTCTGGTAATATTACTGCCAGCGGAAGCATTACTTCCACCGGTGGAACTATTACAGCCAATAGAAACTATATCAAAGGAGCCGGAGTTCGCGATAGTCTCACTGGTTATGATATTGGCACGAGCCTTGCTATCCGAAAAAATAGCGATGTCGCTGAACGAGGGTATTTATATTCTACCCAGGCAGCTTTAGAATCTTGCGTGGCTATAGCTGCGCTCCAATTAGCAATTGCGCCAAGAACAGCAGCCACAGCATTTGGAGTTTTCGATGCCTGGCTCATCGCTACAACCGCAGCAGAAATACTACACCCTATACCAGCTAATGCCTCTTATCCTTAACGGCTTTATCTGCAAAATTATAAGGGGCAATTAAAGTGGCAAAAATAAATTTTATAATTATGGTTTTAATATTACTCTTGGCAGCTAGCCAAACTTTTGCAGCTGATAAATTAACAAATGATCTGCGAGCAACTTATAATATATCTGATAATGAAATTAGCGACTTCCTTGATCAATCTAAGCTAAACAATCCCAATGATTATGCAGCTCTAATACATCTTAGAGAAATTAATCCAGAACAATTTGAAATAACAGTTTGCTCTAAGATAATTCAAACCCGTGTGCAAAGTACAATCGGCAATTTAAGCAAATTAAAAACAATTCAAAACGAACAAGCAAAGTCAACATACAATATTACAGGTAAAAATTGCACTGATTTTTTAAATAAGTTAAAACTTAATGAACCTAAAATTTATAATTCGCTTATAACTTTAAAAAACGCTGATCAGATTTCATACGAGAACACAATTTTACCCATGATAATCAAATATAGAGAAACAGGATCACTTTCTAGCCCCGAAGCAGAAAGACTTACCAGTTTACAACAATTAGAACTAATAATCGAAAATACGCAAAAACAATGGAGGGATGCTACAAGTACAGCTGAAAAAGAAAAGGTTAGGCTAAACCTTAAAACTTTAATAGAAAAGGAATACGATGCAGTTACAGAATCTGCAAATAATCAAATTAAAAAGATTGAAATTCAGATAGATTCGCTTAAAGAATCAGCTAAAAACCGGATAAGTGATAAAGAAAAAAATATTGACGAAGAACTTGCTGCATTAACCACCAAATAATAATCTTTTGGCTATGTAATATTTTGTTCCCAAGCG
>CAIVOB010000168.1 GCA_903907475.1 Candidatus Omnitrophota bacterium | reverse complement strand
GTTGATAAGCCCAGGGAATATCGCACGCTTGATGTGGCGATTCTTAATTATTTGGTATTTAAGAATATTCTTAAAATGGATTTAGAAAATTTAACGGGAATAAAATACAGCCCGGAAGCAACGGAATTTATGCAGGAAGTAGATAATGATCCTTTTAAAATTGCCTTTTTTTTAAATCCGGTCAAGATGGAACAGATTATTGACGTAGCTTTAGGTGGCAACAAAATGCCTCCGAAATCGACTTATTTTTATCCGAAGGTACTTTCAGGTTTAGTGGTTAATAAATTATAACTTTTAGGATTAGCGATGGCTCTATTTGGAAAACCAAAATATACTATTGTGCGGTTGAAGAAGAAGGAAATTCCCGATGGCCTTTGGACTAAATGTGAAGAATGTTCGGAGACGCTTTATAATAAGACTTTAGAAGAAAATTTGAGAGTGTGCCCTAAATGTAATTATCATTTTGGATTAACTGCACATGATAGAATAAATATTTTATTTGATGCTGGAAGTTTTGTAGAATTTGATAAGGATATGTTAAGTGCTGATCCGCTGGATTTTAAAGGCCCCAAAACTTATAAAGATAAATTAAAGCAGGATCAGGATGCTACCGGATTAAAAGATGCGGTAATTAGCGGAGAAGGTAAAATTAATTCGCGCTCGGCAGTGATTGCGGTAACCGATTCTCGGTTTATTATGGGGTCAATGGGCTCGGTGGTGGGAGAAAAAATCACCCGGGCAATCGAGTTTGCCACTGAGAATAAATATCCGATGATTATCGTTTCCGGTTCCGGAGGCGGCGCGCGGATGTATGAGGGGATGTACAGCCTAATGCAAATGGTGAAGACTTGCGCGGCTTTATCATATCATCATCAAGCGCATTTACCTTATTTATCGGTTTTGACTAATCCGACGATGGCTGGAATTATGGCTTCTTTTGCTAGTGTGGGGGATATTATTTTGGCTGAGCCTAACGCGCTAATTGGCTTTACCGGTCCGCGAGTTATTGAGCAAACGATCCGGCAGAAATTACCAGTGGGCTTTCAGCGCTCCGAGTTTTTGTTGGATCATGGCCTGATTGATATGATTGTGCACCGTAAGGAGATGAAGAATACCTTAAGTCAATTACTTGACTATTTGAGTTAATTTTGTATAATAATTTAAGTCTTTAGAGCAGAGGTTTGATTTAGGCGGGTTTTTAAATAGTTGAGCTTTATATTATTAAAAGGAGTAATTTAATGGCGCAGGTAAGTTTAAGGGATGTTTGTAAGGTTTTCCCGGGAAATGTTTTAGCGGTTAATAATGTTAATCTTGGAATTGAGAATAAAGAGTTTATGGTTTTAGTCGGCCCTTCAGGTTGCGGTAAATCTACGACTTTAAGAATGATTGCCGGCTTAGAAGAGATTAGCTCCGGTGATGTTTTTATCGGTAATAAACGCGTTAATGATGTTCCGGCCAAAGATCGTGATATTGCCATGGTTTTCCAAAATTATGCTCTTTATCCGCATATGACTGTGGAAGAAAATATGTCTTTTGGTTTACGCCTAAGGCATATCGCGAAACCTGAGATTACGCAACGGGTGAGTGAGGCGGCGGATATTTTGGGAATTAAACGTTTACTAAAACGTAAACCCCGAGAACTTTCCGGAGGAGAACGTCAGCGCGTAGCGGTGGGTAGGGCGATTGTGAGAAAACCGATGGTTTTTTTGTTTGATGAACCTTTGAGCAATTTGGATGCGAAAATGCGCGTTCAGATGCGCACGGAAATTCATAAACTGCATATTCGGTTGCAAACGACCATCATTTACGTCACGCATGATCAAATCGAAGCGATGACGATGGGTGACCGCATCGCGGTAATGAAGGATGGAGTGATTTCCCAATTGGCGGATCCGATTGATGTTTATGATCACCCGAAAAATAAATTTGTCGCTGGTTTTATCGGTTCGCCGCCAATGAATTTTATGTTAGGGCGAATTATCCGTAAAGAAGGCAAGCTTTATTTTGATGAAGAAAAGATTATGGTCAAGCTGGTGGAAGATATGTATAAAAAAATGGCCAGTTATGTGGGAAAAGAAGTATTTTTTGGTATCCGCTCCGAGGATATTTACGATAAATTGTTTGTTTCCGAGGCTCCGCCGGAGAATATTGTCCGCGTAAATTGTGAAGTTTTTGAACCAATGGGTTCAGAAGTGTATCTTTACCTAAATACCGGTAAACATACTTTTATTGCTCGTGTTGGTGCGCATGATCGTCCGCGGGTAAATCAAGAGATGGATGTAGTTTTTGATATGAGCAAAGTGCATTTCTTTGATAAGGATACCGAAGAGACGATTATTTAGATCTTCCTACAATTTTGGCTTTTAAACTCTGCTTAATGCCGAAAATTTCGTCTAAGACGATTGGGCTAATTTTGGTGGGCCTGGCGCTTGTGATCCTGCTTCTCAACTTCTTTTTTTTCCAGCAAAAAATATTATGGAGTATAGTTTTTGTTTTTTTCGGCCTAAATTTTCTGTTATTTTTTTATTTTCTGCGTTTTTTTTCTCACCGGATTTTACTTGTTTCCTCACAAATTGAACGTTTAAAAGAAGAAGTAAATATTTTAAGTATTGAGAATTTAAAAAATCATGAGCAGTCATTAGCTTTAAAATTTAAGATTGAACGTTATAGTAATTTAAAGAAATTAATCGAAGATCTTAATCGTAGTTTAAAGCTCGATTTAATTGTTAATGTTTTAAGTTCCGCGGTTTATACTTTGATTTCCCGAAGTTGTGGAACGGTACTTTTGTATTTGGTTGATAATCAATATCAAAAATTAAGCTTAGTGCATTCTATAAAAGATGATAGCGACCTGGTGATTCTTTCTAAAGAGGGTGATATTTTCGACCAGTGGGTATTAAGGCATTCGACTCAATTATTGATTGAAAATTTACGTAACGATTTCCGTTTTGATTCCGCGATTCTTAGCCAGCAGGATATGCGGCAGGTGTTGTCACTTATCAGCTCTCCGTTAATCAGCCACAATTCTTTATTAGGCCTTTTGCGTTTGGAAAATAAAAATATTCAGTCCTTTAATCAGGATGATCTGCGTTTTTTAGCTTTAGTTTCGGATCTCGGAGCGGTAGCTTTAGAGAATAGCCTACTTTTTCAGAAAACTCAAGATTTAGCGATCCATGATGATTTAACTGCGCTTTATACTAAGCACTATTTTATCGGTAGGTTTAAAGATGAAGCCCGGCGCGCTCAACGCTTGGAAGAGCATCTTTCGCTTTTAATGATTGATATCGATTTTTTTAAACAATATAATGATAAATTCGGGCATACGGCCGGTGATATTGTTTTAAAAAGAGTGGGATTATTGTTAAATACAGTTTTAAGTAAATTTGACCCTTTGGTTTGTCGTTTTGGCGGAGAAGAATTTTTGATTATGCTTTCCGGGATAAATAAAAAAGAAACTTTAGTAATTGCGGACGATTTAAGGCAGAAAATTGCGCAAGAAAAGATTATTTTACGCCGGCAGGATACGCAGATTACGGTTTCGATCGGAATCGCTAATCTTCCGCAAGATACTAAAGATGAAGATGAATTAATACAAAAAGCAGATAAAGCGATGTATCAGGCCAAAAGTAAAGGAAGAAATCAAATATGTTGTATTTAGTGGTATTTGTAATTTTAACCTTAGCGGGAATGATTTTTTGGCATGATTTATTTTTCCGACGCCTTAAAGTCAAACAAGCGGAAAAACAAGAATTTCTTGATGAATTTAATGTTTTATTAAAAGACCAAGAGAGGCTAATTCGGGAAAATACGCTGGCGCAGAGAATATTTACTGAAACTCTAGAGCTTTATGAATTAACCAAAGATATCTGTCAAAGCTTAGATAAAGAAAAGGTTTTTGCTATTTTCCGGGAAAATTTAAAAAAATATATCGGGATTGGCGATTGCCGTTTTGTGGAAAATAGCGTGGAGTTAACGAAATATAAAAATTATTTAATTGTGCCTTTAAATATTGAAGCTCACGCGGCGGTGGGGTATTTGGCGGTGGACAGGATTCTCGAAGCGGATAAAGAGAAATTTGCGATCCTGACGCAGCAATTTTTAATCGGGTTAAGAAGGGCGTTATTATATCAAAAAGTTCAAGGGTTAACGATTATGGATTCTTTAACTCAAGTGTATTGCCGGAGATATTTTTTAGAGAGATTTCATGCGGAGCTTCGGCGCGCCAAGAAAAATAAATTACACCTTTCATTTTTAATGGCGGATATTGATAATTTTAAACAGTTTAATGATCGTTATGGGCATTTGGTGGGGGATGCAATCTTACGGCAAGTCGCAAAAACTATTTCTGAAACGGTGCGGCAAATTGATTTTATCGGCCGTTATGGTGGAGAAGAGTTAGCGGTAGTCCTAGCGGAAACTGATAATGAGCAGGCGATTTATGCGGCGGAACGTATTCGTCAGGCAATTGCGTCTACGGTGATTAAAGTTTATGATGAAAAGCTTAAGGTTACAGTAAGTATTGGAGTGGCAATTTTCCCTGATAATTCTGATCAGATGCGGGATTTAATTGAGTTGGCGGATCAAGCGCTCTATTTGGCCAAAGAAACCGGAAAGAATAAAGTCTGTTTTTCCCCTTCCTAAATTGTTTTAAATCAGTGTTATAAATCTATTCACGGTAATGAATTTGTAGTTTTTCCTCTCATGGTAATTTTTACGAAGATATTTCGTCCTTCGGATATTGTTCCGCCTGCGATGCACGCTCCACAATATCTTCCGCACAAAATATAAGCTAAGCCTACTTATTAGCGGGTCCTGTCTTGACTTGGTTTTCGCACGGACGCTTGTTGCGCCACAACTGAAAAATTTTGTCTCACGGGTCC
>CAIVOB010000167.1 GCA_903907475.1 Candidatus Omnitrophota bacterium | reverse complement strand
TCCCCTGTCGCGCGCAGCCATAAGCGAGCACGACAGGGTGCCGCAGTGGCAGGACCCGGAGAGTAAAAATTTTCAGTTGTGACGCAACAAGCGTCCCCGCGAAAACCGAATCAAGACAGGACCCGCTGATTTCAAAATAAATTTAACATTGACAACCCCATCGTTAGAGTGTAAATTTAAATTATGCATAAGAAAATTATCACCCATGAAGAAAGGCACATTGTTTTAGGTAATTTTCTCTCCCTCACCACCCTGCAAAGCATTAGCTACATCCTGCCGATTGTGGTTTTACCTTACTTGATCCGCATTATCGGCATGGAAAAGTTCGGCTTAATTGCTTTTGCCCAAAGTTTAATCCAATATTTTAACATTCTAACGGATTATGGCTTTACTCTCTCTGCCACCCGCAAGATTTCATTAGCCAAAGACCATGAAGAACGTATCAGCCATATCTTTTCGGCAGTAATTACCGTTAAGATCATCTTCGCTACGCTTAGTTTAATAATCCTTACCGCACTTTTATATTTTGTTCCGAAGTTCAGACAAGACTGGCCGGTTTACGCGTTAAGTTTTGGCTCAGTGATCGGCTCAAGCCTGTTTCCCCTCTGGTTTTTCCAGGGCAAAGAAAAAATGAGCCATATCGCGGTGGTTAACGTAATTTGTAATACCAGTTATGCTATCTGCATCTTTTTGTTCATTAACGGCCCTAAAGATTACCTACGCGTTCCTTTCTTTAACTCGCTTTTTATTATTATCGGCGGAATTTGGGGCTTATCAATTGCCTTTAAGAAATTTAAACTGCGCTTTATCGTGCAAAAATATATCCATTTAAAAGATGAGATCCGCACCGGTTGGGATATTTTTATCTCGATTGTTTCCATTAACGCCTACACTGCCACGCGCACCTTTGCCGTGGGGTTATTAACCAATAATGTTTTAACCGGTTATTACGCTCTGGCGGAAAAATTAGCTAGCGTTATTCAAACCTTTCCTATGGAATCATTTTCGCAAGCAGTTTATCCACGCATCAGCAAAGTTTTTGCCAAAAATAAACAGCGCTCTCTGGCAATCATGTACCGCATCCAAGATAATATTACTTTAGGTTTTATTGTCTGCTTGCCGATAATTTATTTTATCGCGCCCTGGGTAATCACTTTAATCTGTGGCCAAAGTTATCCACAGATTTTAATTACTCTGAGAACTTTAATGTTAGGGGTGCTTTTTGTGGGAGCGAATAACTTCCGGGTACAGTTTTTACTCGTCTGCGGCAAGCAAGACCTCTATGCCCGCATTCATATTACTGCAGCAATTATCGGCCTACCTTTAGTATTCCTCTTAATTAGTAAGTATTCCTACCTTGGAGCGGCAATCTCTACCGTGATCATTGAGTCGGGGGTGTTTATACTGACGTCGGTGATTATAAATAATTTGGCGAAAAAGATAATTAAGAAATAAAACGAATTATAACGGAGAGTGGCCCTGCTCCACTATCGCGTCGCAGAACTGCCTCTCTGACATTAGTGGCGAATTTATGGCGGAGAGTGGATTTAAACCACCGACCAGGCGGGTATGAGCCGCATGCTCTATCAGGCTGAGCTACTCCGCCAAAACTTAATTAAATTGTCAATACCAACTTACTTGGACCGCATGCTCCCTGCCGGCAGGCAGGTATCAGGCTCAAACTACTCCGCCAAAAATCTGTTTCAGTTTCAAAGATTTATTTTTTACGGTAGGCTTCCAGATACGAATCACAGTAGATATTCTTGTTTAAAATCAGCTCTGCCGTAATTAATGCGTCCATTAACTCTTTATCCGTAGGGTCAAGTATAGCAGAATCTAAGCCGTTTGCAACTGCCATTGTTAAAAATGTGCGATTTATTAGGCTGCGTAAATTTGTGCCTTGCGATACATTACTTAAACCCAAAACCGTCTTTGGCCCCGGATCGGCCAGTAATTTAAAGTCCTGAATTGTTGCCAAAATATCTTTCATCTGCGCTTGCGCAATGTTTACCGGCAATACTATTGGATCCAAATATAAATCTTCGATCGGAAAGCCGTTTTCTGTACAATGCGAAATAATTGTTGCTGCCAGTTCCAAGCGCTGGTCTTTATTTTGCGGAATACCCTTAACGCTAATCGTAATTCCAATTAATTTTGAGTTATATTGTTTAGCCAACGGCACAATCGCATCAAGCTTATCTAAATCCGCGGTAGTAGAATTAATAATCGTCTTATTCTTACAAACTTTTAACCCTTCAGCAATCACCTGAGGCTTTCCGGAATCAAGGCACAAGGGCTTATCCGTAACTTCCTGAATCGTATTAATTAACCAGGATAAATCGACTAACGGTTGCTTGGATGCCGGCCCGCAGCTAATATCTAAAGCATCAGCGCCGCTGGCAATCTGGTCGAGCGCACATTTCTGGATGATGGCTTTATTTTTTTCTTTTAAAGCCAGCGCGATATTTGAATACATCCCATTAATTAGCTCACCAATCACATACATTTTTTAATTTCCCTTTACTTTTTAAACAATTGCTCCATAAATTGACTCACCTTAGACACTGCTCGGGGATGCTGCATTACCAAAAGGTCAGCGCCTGCCTGGATCAAACTTGTGGCAGTAATGGTTTCCCAAATAATCCCCTGTTCAGGATTAACTTTTGCCTCTTTTGTTTTCCAGGCCTCTTGTCCCACAAAACAAATAAACGGACAAGCCAGCGTTTTATCTCCGGCTAAGGCGGCAATCCTTGCCCGCTCCATAATCGAATAAGCATACTCTAAGCCGTAACCAAGCGCGCCGATCGTCGGATTAATCACGATGCGCTCTAAACCTAAACCCATATCCGAAATTAAAATATTAAGTTGTTTGGCAATATTAATATCAATCGGGCTTTCCGCGATTAAACTATGCCCGTCTGCTAAAACACTTGCTACTAAAGTTTTATAGCTGTCTTGTACCGCAGAACCGATTAAACAACGCTCACCCTTAGCAGCTTCGGAGCAAGCCGGGATGACCAGGCTGTCATTGGCATCATCTCCGCTGCCGGTAATAATTAACGGCGCGTTAACTTTTTTTAAAAGTAACTCGATAAATTTTGCCGATTCCAGCGGTGAGCGGTTGCCAAAATCCGGATGACTCCCTTGCATTTTAACGCTGATAAGCTTGGCTCCAAACTCCTGCACGCATTTTTGCGCCCAGCTTAAAGGATCTTTTAAGGCTGCACCATAGACCTTCACCAACTCTTCGCTTAAATCTACTCCGGGAATATCAAGAATCTCAAAAGCTATTTGCGGCGGATGCGCAATCACGCCTTCTTTAAACATTAACGGCAGGCAGTTCTGGCCGCCGATTTTAATTTCTTCATTGCGGCTACCACCTTCATTAGATTTAGCGCCGATGGCAACTGTAAAAATCGTACCTGGCCATTTATCTACTACTAACTGCGGATCCATAATTTTTCTCCCCATAATTTCAAAGCTTTTAAAATCTGCGCCTCGGGCTTTAAATCAAAAATTGATTTTCCTTTTAAGCTCAATGTTTCAATTTCAGTATCAAACGGTAAATTTCCCAAATAATCCAAACCAGTTTCTTTAATTTTTTCTTTCTCCAACTTGGGATTATAACGATTTACCAGTAAATAACTTCTTTTTACATCAAACTTCAACTCTTTAGCCAACTCCTTAATCCGAGCAGCGCTTTTTAAACCAACACTAGTAGCATCGGAAACCACGATTAAAGCATCGGCAGCACGCGTAGTGCGGCGTGATAGATGCTCGAGGCCGGCTTCGTTATCAATAATGATAAAATCATAATTTTTAATTAATTCCGTCATCGCCCCACGCAAAACATTATTCACGTAGCAATAACATCCTGGGCCTTCGGGTTTACCCATATTTAACAAATCTACTCCTCGCCCTTCATAAACCGCTTCCTGTACTTTAAACTGGATAAAACGGTCTTTAGTCATTCCCGACGGAATTTTATCGGGATGAGCACCGATCTCATCTAAAATCGTGCCCACAGATTGCCTAACCTCAATCCCCAATGCTTCACCCAGGTTACTATTAGGATCAGCATCAATGGCCAAAATCGAGCCCAACTTTTTCTCCCAAATACTGCGAATAATTAGAGAGGCAACCGTCGTCTTTCCTGTTCCGCCTTTACCGGCTAATGCGATAATATAGCTCATTTAGAAAATTTTACCGTTGGAAACTTAGTTAAATCCGTATGCGGAAAAAATAAGGCCTGGCCGTATTCATCCATATAACCCGGATCAACTGATAATTCAAAATAAGTAATGCGATTTGCTAATTCTTGGGCCATCATCATCGCGGTTGTAGATAAAACAATCTGTCTTGCTCCGGCTAACGCGCTATTGCCGATAAAAACAAACTTGGAGCGCTCTAAATCCGGCAATAATCCGATTTTTATCGCCTTTTCAATATCAAGATAAGTTCCGAACCCTCCGGCAATGAAAAATTTTGAAATTGAGTTTAATTCTAAATCCAGATGCCGGGCAAGAATCGCCGTGGCAGAATAAATCGCACCTTTAGCCCGTTTTAAATTGTCGATATCCGCCTCGTTAATCACAATTTCAATTTCACCTTCGGTTTCGCTTTTTGAACAAAGCAAGAATTCCTTACCGTTATCCGTCTGGCGGATGCGTGGATCAATAATTTTAAATTTACCATTACGATCAATTATTCCGGTTTCAAGCATCGCACTTAACAAATCAATATAACCGGAGCCGCAAATGCCACGTGGTTTTTTATTACTAATCGTAAAATATTCAATCTTCAAATCTTTTTTATTAATCGTAAATTTTTGAATCGCCCCACTGGTTGCCCGCATACCGCTGGTTACTCCACTACCTTCAAACGCCGGGCCCGCAGACGCCGCGCAACCAACCAGGAAATCACGATTACCTAAAACAATCTCACCGTTAGTGCCGATATCAATTAAAATGCAAGGCGCTTCTTGCTGAAAAATTCCGCTTGATAGGACACCGGAGGTAATATCTCCTCCGATATAACTGGAAACTCCGGGCACGGTTGCCAATAACCCTCTGGGGTTAATATTAATCCCGACTTCGGAAGCCCGCAAGACCGGGAAAAAATTTGCCGTCGGCACATATGGTTCTTTACGAATGCTTCCCGGGTCCAAATTTAATAACAAATGCAGCATCGTGGTATTACCTGCGCACACCAGGCAATTAACATCATTTAAATCAACTTTATATTCTTCCGCCAACTCCCGGATAATCTGGTTCATCGTATCGCAGACAGCATTATGCAATTTTTCTAGGCCTTCGGATGAACCGGCATAAACAATACGCGTAATCACGTCACTTCCAAAAGCCGACTGCTGATTATAAGTAGCTTTAGAGCCTAAAATTTTCTTGGTTTTTAAATCAATCAACTGTCCGGAGATCGTAGTTGTACCAATATCAAAAGCCAGTCCAAAATTTTTCGCAGTAGTGTCCCCGGTTTCAATTAAGAAAATTTCAATTGTGTCATTGCGCTTACCCAATGTCACGGTGACCTTCCAATCAGAATCTCGTAATAATTCCCCTAGCTGCCGGATATTAAATAATCCGGTCTGAATTACGGGAAAATCACCGTAAATACGTAAAGCCCGGTAAAGCCGCTCTAGATCACTTAAATTATCATCCAAAGTCGGCGGTTTAAGTTCTAAAAATATTTTAGTTGCCAACGGCGAATGCGTAAAAATTCCGGCAGCCGGATCAAGATTAAGCGGCTGGATGTCTTCGGCCTTAGAATATAATCCGTTTAAGCGCTGTGCCAATTCTTCGGGAGTTAATCTCTCCAAATTTAAGCGAGAGCTTTCCGGAATCTCAACCACTAAATCGCTATGGATCGTAGAAAGACAGGCTAAGTGAATATTTTTTTGCTTTTCTTCTAAAGTAATAATTCCACTGGGCTGACTGTTAACTTTTCCATCCCTTAAAATCACCTTACACCTTCCGCAGACTCCATCCCCGCCGCAGTTAGAGTTAAGATTAATCCCGACTGAAATCGCCGCAGCCAGGATGGTTTTATCCTGTTCAGCTTGAATCGTAATATTATCCGGTAAAAAAGTGACTTTAAATTTTTGCATATTTTTTAACTTAAATTTTTTAAAAATGACGGAATCCCGGCAGCTTCTTTGGGCCCAACAATTATATTGCAACCTGAACTCTCCTCTAAGTCTCCGCTTAACATCGCTACATACCCGGGAATAATTAAATTATTATGTTTAACTAACTCCTTAACCTTAGCATCCGCAACAGCCTTAGTAATATACTCGGCGCTGAATTTATCCGCTGCCCAAGCAGTTAAAACCGACATCCCTTGCGTATCAATACTTAAAATATAAGCCGGCACTTTACTGGCTTCAACTTCGGCTAAAACCGTGTAATAGGTAAGTGAAAAATTGGTGGTAATTAAAACCGGAGATTTATCCGTCACTAAGCCTACCGGATAAATTTTCGGCTCAATCTGTAAGGGCTTTTGTGGATCAGAATAAATATCCTGCCTTAAAGTTAAAATTGAGAGAATCTCCCAAGAATCCAGGCCCTGAATCAGGATAATCCCGGCGTATTTAGCGATATAAGCGGTGGCCTCGATTGCCTCTTGATACGGATCCGATTGTTTTACGACGACTAAAGACGGATAACCTAATGCGCGGTTGGATTTCTTAAGCGCCTGCCTGCGTAATTGCGTTAAATCCCAGATTTTTTCCGCGACCGGCTTATCACCGGTATCTAAAATTAAATCTTTAACGCCTAAAGTTTTTAATTCTTCGGTCAACTTAGTTAAAGCCACGATATCCGCAGCACTAACGACTAAAGGCGCGTTAAACTCTTTAGCAAGCGCGCCGATTAAATTTAAGTTTTCCGGATTTGCGCCAAAAATTACTGGAGCGCGCGTTTGCGCTAATACTAAAGCCTGGCGCAAAACCTGCGCCTCTTGGCAAATTAATACTAACGGCAGCAGGGTTTGCTTTAAAACCAGTTTTACAACTTCCAAGTAGCGTTTTTCATTTTGGCTAAATTTTAAAGCTACTAAATTAACTTTGAGCTCTTGACCCACCCGCTCAAATTTAAAATCATTAATCTTATTTAAGCGTTGCGTAATTTGGGCATCCGTTAAGCTATCTTCAATTACAAAACCGATTCCCGGTTGATTCCGAAATTTTTCCTCGTGCCTGAAAAGCACGGTTTCATTGCCCAAATCAAAGTGATTATCGTCTACGCCGATTGTAATTTGCTTAATCGGCGGCAAAGCCTGCGCCTCTAAAATATTTTTAGACTCCTCTGAAACAAAAGGACATTTTTCAAGGCCCACAGTTTTTTTAGCCAACTGCATCGCAAAAGCCAGACAAGTTGCCAAGCCGCACTCCCGGCAATTAGTTTTGGGAAGTAATTTATAAATATCTAAACCTGAAAATGCCATTATTGCCTCTTATTAATTAAACTCGCAAAATAACCCGCACCAAATCCATTATCAATATTAACCACCGTGACTCCCGGCGAACAGCCATTAAGCATTGATAAAAGCGCCGCCAACCCTTGGAAACTCGAACCATATCCGCAGCTAGTAGGAACGGCAACGATCGGAGTTTTTACCAAACCGCTCACCACACTTGCTAGCGCCCCCTCCATTCCCGCAACAACAATAATAACTCTCGCTTGTTTTAATTTTTCTAAATTGTTAACTAAGCGGTGCACTCCGGCCACTCCCACATCATAGAGTTTTTCCACGCGATTACCCATAACCAGCAATGTCTGTACCGCTTCTTCCGCAACCGGAATATCACTCGTGCCGGCAGAAACTACTAAAACCATATCTTTAGAAAGTGTTTTAGATTTTGCTAAAATAAAACCGATTTTTCCCAGAGGATTATATTTTAAAGCAGGATAATTTTTTTTAAGGAATAAATAAGTGGTTCTATCTAATTTTGTCAACAACAGATCTTCGCCGGAAGCGATAATCTTTTTAACAATTTTTTTTAAATGCTGGCGGTCTTTGCCCGGGCAATAAATTACTTCCGCAAAACCTTTGCGCCTCTTTCGATCGCTATCTAATTTGGCAAAACCTAAATCGCAAAAACCATTTTTATCCGACATGGCGTTATAACCCCCGGAAAACCAAAATTCCCAAAAGGATTATAAAAATTGCCACAAAAATATAAAAATCATTGAAATAAAAAAAATCATGCACTTGATCTTTGAGGCTCGCCTGAAGGGGCATGTTTTTAGGCGACTGTAAATACACGGAATTTTTCTTATACTGCTCCACCTGCTCTTTTTTAAATCTTAAATAAACTCCCCCCACCTTATAGGCCGGAAGCGCGGAGTTTTCCGCCAAGTCTAAAACATCTTTTTCCGAAACTCCCAAAATAACCGCCACATCCCGAACAGTAAGTAATTTTTCTTCCGTCATATTTATTTACCGATTTTACCCGCCGCGACCCAATTATCAATCGCTTTACGTTCAAATTTCCAATCATTACCTTCTTTATTACCCGGTACTTTTCCCGAATTTGCCCATTCCGTAATAGAGTTTAATTCCACTTCTAAGTATTTTGCTAACTGTTCCGAATTAAGAAAATCGTGGAGCATCGTGCAATGACCTTCAAAAATCGCGCCTTCAATAATATTCAATTTGGCCGGATAGATATGGCCTTCCACAACCGCTTGAGGTAAAAGCGTCAATCTTTCTCGGGCCGTAATTTTACCTTTCACGCGTCCGCCGATAATGATATTATCTCCGATAATATCAGCGTTAATCACTGCTGTGGTCCCAATGGTAAGATTGCCCCGAGTATCCAAATTTCCTTCAAATTTTCCGTTAATTCTTAAGTTAACCGCGTCCTTAAAACTTAAAGTTCCCTGCATCGCCGCGTCAACATCCAAAACCTTCTCTTCCAATTTCTTTTTAAACGCCATGTTTATCCTCCTTGCAAAGTGATCCTTCTACAAAACGCAAGAAATGCAAAACAATTAAAACTAAAATTGTCGTATAAATTGCCACTTTATTAAAACCACAACCTACAGCCAAACCAATTCCCGAAACCACCCATAAACTCGCAGCAGTAGTGAGCCCTTTTACTCCATCCGGCTCACGAATAATTGTTCCTGCCCCTAAAAACCCGATCCCGGTAACCACTCCCGCAGCAATCCGTACCGGATCCAACGCCACCTTATCTTTATATATATCAAAAACATACAAAGATGTCAACATGATAAGAGTGGAACCTAAAGCCACTAAAATATGCGTCCGTAAACCGGCATCCCTACGGTGTACTTGCCGTTCCAAACCCACTAAACCACTAAGAACTAAAGTTAACAACAGCCGCATAATCATCTGCGCATCAGTAGGCATGCCGCTCCTCCTTTTTTTTAACTAAAATCAAAATTAAACTCCGGGTCGTTTCTTATTCCGCGTTTATAAAGATATCCACCTAATCCGGCAACCATCGCCGCGTTATCCATACATAAATCCAAGCGCGGAAAAAAACAGTTGATCTTCATTCTTTTTCCGCAAGCTAAAAACTTCTCCCGTAAAGCACGATTAGCCACCACGCCTCCACCGATTAAAAGTGTCTTAGTATGTTTCTTTTCACAAGCTAAAAACGCTTTTTTAATTAAAACATTAATTGCGCTTTCCTGAAAAGAAGCGGCAACATCCTGTTTTAGCTGCGCATTTACCGAGTGCTCCTTTAAATAATATAAAACCGCAGTTTTTATACCGCTAAATGAAAAATTCAAAGGGTGATTTGTCCCGGAACAGGCGAACCTAATTTTTTCTTTATTACCCTGGCGCGCTAATTTTTCAATTAACGGCCCTCCGGGATAACCTAAATGCATAATTTTACCCACTTTATCAAAAGCTTCGCCGCAGGCATCATCTTGAGTTTGGCCCAAAATTTTTATCTGGGTAAAATCCTTAAGATAAAAAATACTGGTATGGCCGCCGGAAACCACTAAAGCCACGCCCGGAAACTTAATCTTTCGTCCTTCAAGCATATTGGCATAAATATGGCTCTGCACATGATTTACTCCGATCAGCGGTTTATGCAAACTTAGCGCTAAACCTTGAGCAAAAGACCTCCCGACTAATAAAGAACCCAACAATCCCGGCTCAATGGTGACCGCGATTAAATCCAACTGCTGCGGTTTAATTTTAGCTTGTTTTAAAGCTTGCCAAAACACCGCGGCGATACTTTCTAACTGCATCCGCGAAGCAATTTCCGGAATTACTCCTCCAAATTTACGATGTAATTCTAAACTTGTGGCCACCACATTGGCTAAAATTTTTTTTCCGTCTTTAACCAAAGCTACTCCGGTCTCATCGCAGGATGTTTCAATTCCCAGAGTAATCATCGCGCCAACTCCGAAACAAAAACAAATTCATAACCTTCCGCTTTTAATTGCGGCAACAAAGTTTTTAAAATTTGCAGCGTGTTTTTACGGTCATGGCCGATACCAATAGCCTGCCCTTGAATTTTAGCGATGTTTTTTAATTTTATTAACTGGCGATGAATATATTCGGCGTCATTCAAATTATCTAAAAATATATCACGCCGGGCAAAACGTAAGTTTAAGCTTTTGGCAATTCCAGCGCAAACTGATTTCGGAGTAACAAAACTATCTAAAAAATAAAGTTTATGCTTTTTAATCTGTTCTAAAACGATCTTGCTTGTCCTTAGATCTTCGGTCACCGCTGAGCCCATATGGTTAGAAACACCTTTCGCAAAATAAACCGAATCCAAGGCGCGGGTAATAATTTCAGCAATTACCGGTTGAGTGTCAGTTATAGAAATCGTATTATTTTCCAGCCGCATTGTTTCTTTCGGCTGCATCGGCAAATGCAGTATCACCTCTAATCCTAAACGCTGCAATTTTTTTGCCACCACCGCGGAGTTTTTTAACCCCGGTAAAACCGCGCAAGTAAGCGGAATATTCAATCCTTTGAGAATTTCAGGATTCGCTAAGCTGTACCCCCAATCATCAATCACAATCGCGATTTTGCCAACACTTATATTTGTACTTGTAATTTTTACTTTTACCGGACGTTTAATTTTAGGCGTTTTTTTTCGCTCTAACGGACTCAAAATGAGAGCAATAAATAATAAAAATAGAAAAACTCCACCCAAAAGTAACCATTTATTTTTCATCATAAAATTATTTGTTTTGCTTATAAAGCCTGACTACTTTTAAAGCTTCTACCGCACGCATAATTTGAGGGTCAGTTTTATAATCAAAACTATCCGCAGAAAGCTTTAAGTTTTTAGCCTGATTTTCGATTTCTTTAAATATTTCTTTCGCCGCTTTCGGTTTTGACTCCTTATCGTCTGAGCTTAAACTTTCTTTCGGCTCCTCAACCACAATATCCGGAGTAACTCCCTGCCCATGAATAATCTTCCCGGAAGGAGTAAAATAATGGCTAGTCGTTAAACGTAAAGCACAACCTTCATTTAAAGGAATAATCGTCTGCACCGACCCCTTACCAAAAGATTTAATTCCAATAATCATCGCCCGCTTATAATCCTGCAGCGCCCCGGCAACAATTTCGCTTCCCGAAGCCGACCCGGCATTAATAAGAATCACGAGCGGTAAATCTAAAATCGGATTCCTGGTATCCGAAAAAAACTCCAAATTTTTATCTTTGCCGTTTCCTTTAGTATAAACAATCAATTTATGAAAGGGGACAAATTTTCCCGTCACTTTAACCGCAACCTCTAAAAGCCCGCCGGGGTTATTGCGTAAATCCACAATTAACGCCTCCATTTTTTGTTGAGCAAGCTTACTTAAGGCGCTATTAAATTCCGTGAAAGTATTTTCGCGAAACTCCGTTAACCTAATATAGCCCACGCCATCTTCTAAGATACCGACATTTTTTATATCTTTAATTTTAATCATCGCGCGCGTAATATTAAAATCCAAAAGTTTCTTTTCTGTATCCCTGAGCACCGTCAAATGCACTGTTTGACCGGGATCGCCGCGCATTTTTTTCACTGCATCCGCCAAAGACATTTCTCGGGTTAAAACGTCATCAATCTTTACAATTCGATCTTGAGCTTTAATCCCCGCTTTCCAAGCCGGGGTGTCTTCAATCGGAGTAATAACCGTAAGCAAACCATCTTTAATGGTAATCTCAATCCCCAACCCTCCGAATTTTCCTTGCGTGTCAACTTTTAATTCCTCATAAGCTTCTGGATCCATAAACTGACTATGCGGATCAAGCGCGGCCAACATTCCTTTTAAAGCACCATAAATTAATTCTTTAGGGTTTTTCTCATCAACGTATTCCTTTTGCACAATCGCTAATGTATCCGAGAATAATTCTACTTGGCGATAAAGTTCTTCGCTATTTTTTCTTTTATTATCCGATAACGCCAGGCCCGCCCCGGTTAAGAGTAGTAAAATAATTAAACCACTAATTAAGATATTTTTACGCATTAGGATATTTTCCTCTTAATTAATTCTTGGACGATTTTAGGATTAGCCTTACCAGCGCTCTTTTTCATCACTTGTCCGACAAGAAACATTAAAGCATTTATCTTTCCGCATTTAAAATCAGTAACTGATTTTTCATTCTCAGTGATGACATTTA
>CAIVOB010000166.1 GCA_903907475.1 Candidatus Omnitrophota bacterium | reverse complement strand
ATCTCTTCGACCTTTGACGAGCCGCCGGAGCGTCACGTGCAGGTAGCGGAAATTGTTTTAGAGAAGGCTAAGCGCCTAGTGGAACATAAGCGGGATGTGGTAATCTTGCTTGATAGTATTACGCGTTTAGCGCGGGCTTATAATGCGGTCGTTCCGCACAGCGGAAAGGTGCTTTCCGGAGGGATCGATTCTAACGCTTTGCAGAAACCCAAAAGATTTTTTGGGGCAGCGCGCGCGGTTGATGAAGGAGGAAGCCTAACGATTATTGCTACCGCCTTAGTTGATACCGGAAGCCGGATGGATGAAGTCATTTTCGAAGAGTTTAAAGGTACCGGAAATATGGAGACACAGCTTGATCGTAATTTATTCCAGCGCAGGATTTATCCGGCCATTGATATTAAGCGTTCTAATACTCGTCATGAAGAGTTGCTTGTCAAGCCCGATGTTTTACAAAAAACCTGGATTTTAAGGAAGGTTTTGAATGAGTTAAACAACGTTGAGGCGATGGAATTATTGATCGGGCGTTTGAGTAAAACCAAGAATAATGAAGAGTTTTTGAATAATATGAATCAGAAGTAAATTTTAGGAGTTTTTTAGAAATACACTTTAACTAAAAAGGAGAAGAAAATGAAAGATAAAATTCATCCCAACTATAAAGAGAGTACGATTGTTTGCGCTTGTGGCCAAACAATTCATACCCGTTCCACTAAGCCTAGTATTCGCGTGGAAATTTGTTCAAAGTGCCATCCTTTCTTTACCGGAAAACAGAAACTTGTTGATTCTGCCGGAAGAGTGGATAAATTTGTGAAAAAATACGCTAAGAAATAATATGTTCAAGCAGTTAGAAAAATTAGCAGCGCGTTACGCAGAGCTGGAGCACCTTTTAGCGTCTCACCAGCAAATTGATGATCGGCAAGCTTATAATAAGTTAGCCAAAGAGCTTTCGGATTTAAAGCCGGTAGTTTCTTTATGGCGCGAATATCAGGCCTTAGATAAACAGGAAAAAGATTTAAAAGAGGTTTTTTCCCAAAAATTAGAGCATGATTTTTTGCAATTGGCTAAGGAGGAAGCGCAAGAGTTAACGGCTAAAAAAAATCAACTGGAGCAAGATTTAAAAAAGATACTTACCGGAGAAGACAAAGATGCCGGTAGGGATTGTATCGTGGAAATTCGTCAGGGTACCGGGGGGGATGAAGCCGGGCTTTTCGCGGCGGATCTTTACCGCATGTATTCTAAATATGCCGCGAGTAAAAGCTGGGTGATTGAGCCGATGGGCTCCAGTAATAATGAGGCCGGTGGAATTAAAGAGGTGGTTTTTAGCGTGAAGGGAAAAGATGCTTTTCGTTGTTTTAAATTTGAAAGCGGAGTGCATCGGGTGCAACGGGTGCCGAGTACTGAAGCCCAAGGAAGAATTCATACTTCTACGGCGACGGTGGCGGTTTTAGTTGAGCCGGAAGAAGTAGATTTAGTGATTGAGCCAAAAGATCTAAGAATTGATACCTATCGTTCCAGTGGCCCTGGTGGACAACATATGCAAAAAACAGATTCTGCCGTAAGAATTACGCATCTTCCTACTAATACCGTGGTTGCTTGTCAGGATGAACGTTCACAAATTAAAAATCGGGCTAAGGCAATGAGAATTTTACGGGCACGGATTCTAGAAGTGATGATGGAGACGGAAGCTAAAAGATTGTCGAGTGCCAGAAAAATTCAGATTGGAACCGGAGACCGCAGCGAAAAAATCCGCACTTATAATTTTCCCGATCGGCGGGTTACGGATCATAGGATTAATTTTACTTCGCATCAGTTGGAAGGAATTTTAGAAGGACAAATGGATGAGTTGTTTGCGGCGCTTTTAAAAGCTGAAAATGATAAAAAAAATCAGGCAGGGGGTTGAGAGTGAATGAAGCGGAATTAGTTTTTACTCAAATTTTAAATTGTGATCGCCTGTCTTTATATTTGAATCCGGATATTAATTTAAATTGCCAGCAGTCCACTTTAGTAGCGAAGGTGCTAGCGCGGCGCTCGCGCGGTGAGCCATTGCAATATATTTTGGGGAAAACTGAATTTATGGGTTATGAGTTTAAAGTTGATGCGCGGGTTTTGATTCCGCGTCCGGAAACGGAAATTTTAGTTGAGAGCGCGGTAACGGCCTTAAAATCTTTAGCTTACAATCGTTTTAAGATTTTAGATTTGGGTACGGGTTCCGGTTGTATTGCTATTTGCTTGGGTAAAATTATACCGCAAGCAGAGATCTGGGCCAGTGATATATCAGCGCCAGCTTTAGAACTGGCCAAAATTAACGCTCGCTCTCATAATGTGAAAATTGAATTTTGCCAGGGCGATTTATGGCAAGCGGATCAATTTCGCGGCGTAAAATTCGATTTAATTATTAGTAATCCGCCTTATGTGAGTGATGAACAGCTAGCGATTTTAGCGAAAGAAATTTCTTTTGAGCCGCGCTCAGCGCTAGCTGCAGGAAGAGATGGTTTAAATTTTTATCGGCGGATTATTAAAAATTCTACGCGCTATTTGAAACCCGGTGGATTGTTGGCTTTGGAGTTAGGAATCCATCAAGCATCGGCAGTCAAATTAATGCTGGAAGATAAAAATTTTAAGGTATTAAAACTTATTAATGATTATAATAGTATTCCACGCGTAATTCTAGCTAAAAAAAGGATTTAAAATATGGATAAACTTATTATTGAAGGCGGGGTAAGGTTAAAAGGTGAAGTTACGGTTTCTGGAGCGAAAAATTCAGCGTTGCCGATTTTAGCCGCAACTTTGCTTACCGATGCGCCTTGTGAAATTAAGGGCGTACCGAATTTACGCGATACGAATAGTATGTTTAAGATTTTACGGGCTTTAGGAAAAGTGGTCGAGTTTGAAAAAGGTAAGGTGAGTATTACTGCCGGGAAAAATACTAATTATATCGCAGAATATAAATTGGTTTCCACGATGAGAGCTTCGTTTTGTGTTTTAGGCCCCCTTTTAGGTAAGTTAAAAAAGGCTAAAGTTTCCCTGCCCGGAGGATGCGTCATTGGCGTGCGGCCGGTTGACTTACATCTTAAAGGAATGCGCGCTTTGGGCGCGGATATCAGTATTGATTCCGGTTATGTGATTGCTAAAACTAAAAAATTACGCGGCGCTTATATTTATTTAGGAGGAGTTTACGGTTCTTCAGTATTAGCGACGGATAATGTAATGATGGCTGCGGTATTGGCGTCGGGTAAAACCGTGATTGAATCTGCCGCTTGTGAGCCGGAGGTCGTGGATCTGGCAGAATTTTTAATTAAAATGGGCGCGAAAATAAAAGGCCACGGCACTCCGACAATTGAAGTAGAAGGGGTAAAACATTTACAAGGAGCAACGCATACCGTAATTTCGGATCGCATTGAAGCCGGAACTTTAATTTTAGCTTCTTTAATTACCGGAGGCGATGTTTTAATTAAGAATGTGCAAGGTAAGCATCTAGGGGCTTTGATTGATAAATTGAATGAAGCTGGGGCGCATCTTTTGCGTACTGATGGCGCATTACGCGTGAAAGGTAGAAGTCAATTAAAGGCGGTTAATATTACCACCCTTCCGTATCCGGGGTTTCCGACTGATATGCAGGCGCAGATGATGAGCCTCATGACAATTGCCGATGGCATCAGCGTAATTACGGAAAAAATTTATCCGGATCGGTTTATGCATGTTGCTGAACTTAATCGTATGGGGGCGCATATCCAAAGAGAAGGCCCACATGCAATTGTGGAAGGAATTAAAAGTTTAAGCGGCGCTCCGGTGATGGCTTCGGATTTGCGGGCGTCGGCGAGTTTGGTTTTAGCCGGTTTAGCCGCTAAAGGAAAGACTTCTATTTCTAGGATCTACCATTTAGAGCGGGGTTATGAGTTTATTCAGGAGAAGTTGACTAATCTAGGAGCTAAAGTTTGGAGAGAAAAAGAATGATTTTAATGCTTGATAATTACGATTCTTTTACTTATAACTTGGTGCAGTATTTTGGAGAGTTGGGAGAGAAAGTTAAAGTTTATCGCAATGACGGGCTTACTTTAAAAGATATTGCGCGTCTTGACCCGGAAAAAATTGTTATTTCTCCCGGGCCGGGCCGGCCGGAGAATGCCGGTATTTCTTGTGCGGTGATTGAAGAATTTGGGACAAGGATTCCTATTCTCGGAGTTTGTTTAGGGCACCAGGCGATCGGATATACTTTTGGAGGGAAGATTATTTTGGCTAAAAATCTTATGCACGGTAAAACTTCTAAAATTTATCATTACGCTAAAGATATTTTTAAGGGGATTCCCAACCCGTTTTTAGCCACCCGCTATCATTCTTTAGTGGTGGAGCGAAAAACTCTGCCCGATTGTTTGGAAATTATTGCTTGGACTAAAGAAAATGAGATTATGGCGCTACGACATAAAAAATTTCCGCTCTGGGGAGTGCAATTCCACCCGGAATCGATACTTACTAAAAGTGGCAAGCAAATTTTAGATAATTTTTTAAAAATAAAATGATTCAATCGCTTATTAAACAGTTAGTAGAGAAAAAAGATTTAACCTCCCAAGAGATGCAAGAGGTAATGCAGGAGATTTTAAGCGGCACGACTACTACCGCGGATATCATTTTATTCCTTACTTCTTTAAGCAGTAAAGGCGAAACGGTTGACGAGCTTACGGCAGCGGTTAAGATAATGCTTAAATACGTTACGCCAATTATTGTTGATCGTGCTAATATTTTGGATACTTGCGGCACAGGCGGTGATTGCCGGGGAACATTTAATATTTCGACCATTGCAGCGCTCGTGGCCAGCGGGGCGGGGGTGACAGTCGCTAAACACGGTAATCGCGCGGTTTCCAGCAAATGCGGAAGCGCAGATATTTTAGAGGCATTAGGAGTAAATATTAATTTGGAACGGGAGCAATTAAAAAAATGCCTTGAGGAGATTGGAATTGCTTTTTTGTTTGCTCCAAATTTACATCCGGCGATGAAAAGTGTGATGGCGGCGAGGAAACAAATCGCCCAGAAAACAATTTTTAATATTTTAGGTCCGTTAATTAATCCGGCGCGCGCTACGAATCAATTAATTGGCGTTTATGCTCGTCACTGGGTAAGGCCTTTAGCGGAAGTTTTGCATAATTTGGGTTCGCGGCATGTTTTAGTGGTTCGGGGCGAAGACGGCTTGGATGAAGTAAGCACGACCCAAGAAACTTTTGTCGCCGAAGCTTGCGGGGAAGTAGTGAAAAATTATTCGATTTGCCCGGAAGATTTTGGTTTCGCGCGCTCTAAGCTCAGTGATTTATTAGGCGGCTCGGTTCAAGAAAATGCTTTAATTGCGCGGGAGATTTTATCCGGTAAGAAAGGAAAAAAGCGAGAGATTGTTTTGTTAAATGCTGGATGCGCGATTTATGCTGCCGATAAAGCGCAAAGTATTGCTGCCGGGATAACTTTGGCAAAGGCCGCGCTTGATTCTGGAGCGGCTTTAAAAAAGTTAGAGTTATTAAAGGAGTCTTCTCATTCGCATGGCTAAATCCGATATTTTAAAAGAAATTGTTTTAAAAAAGAAAGCCCAGATTGCTCTGGCTAAGGAAAAGCTGCCGCTCGAGGATTTAATGGCATGCTTGACAACGCTTCCGGCAACGCGGCCGTTTAAAGAGGCCATTAGTCGGCCCAAGCAAATTTCGCTTATTGCCGAGATTAAGCAAGCTTCTCCTTCTCGGGGGATTATTCGGCAAAATTTTAATTTAGATCAAATCGCGCAAAGTTATCAAAATTCAGGGGTGCAGGCAATTTCGGTATTAACGGAGGAAGATTTTTTTAACGGTAACCCTTCTTATATCGCGGAAGTTAAGAAAATATTTAACGGCCCGGTTTTAAGAAAAGATTTTATTCTCGAGAGTTATCAGGTCTTTGAATCGCGCTTATTAGGCGCCGATGCTATTTTATTAATCGCGGATTTGCTTACGAAAGATAAATTAGTGGAATTAATGCAGGTTGCCGCAAGCTTGAATTTAGATTATTTGGTGGAAGTGCATGATGAAAAAGAGCTTAAAAAAGTATTGAATTTAAAAGTCCCGCTCATCGGTATAAATAATCGCAATTTACATACTTTAGAGGTCGATTTTAAAACTACGGAAAAATTATTTACT
>CAIVOB010000165.1 GCA_903907475.1 Candidatus Omnitrophota bacterium | reverse complement strand
TTATGGCCTCTTCACCATTATCTACTTTAAACATTTCAAATTTAACGGTACTCTGTTTCAAACAAATTTTCATAAGTTCAAAATGAGCTGAATCATCTTCTACAATTAAAACTTTCAAATCATTCTTTTTTATTTTATCCACCAATAATTGCGCGTTAATTCCCGGAATCGGCTGTTCGCTAGCAGGATAAATATCGGTAATAATCAAATAATCGGCCTGCTTAAAGGCTTGGGCAAAATCATCCAAAAGCAATTGTGTCCGGCTATAACGATGCGGCTGAAAGATCACAATCTTACGTTTAGCTTTCAAATTTGATATTGCCGCCAGCGTCGCCTTAATCTCTTCGGGATGATGCGCATAATCATCAATAATCTGAAATTTCGGAGTTTTAAATTTGATTTCTAATCTTCGGCCGCTCCCTTTATAACCTTCTAAAGTCCTGCGGATACACCCTAAATCAATTCCTAACTTTAGGCCCAGGCCGATCACTGCCAAAGCGTTGGAAATATTATGCGCTCCCCCCAAAGCTAAATGTATCCGAGAAAAAAATTTATTTTTAAAATAACAATCAAAATCGGAAGATAATTCCGTAAAAATAATATTCTTAGCAAAAATATCCGCAGCCGGCTGTAAACCAAAAGTAAGAACTTCACCCGGATAATCGGCAAGTAATTTTACCAAATTTTTATCATCGTAACAGGCAAAAATACAGCCATCTTTTTTCGTCTGCTGCATAAACAATTTAAATGCTGCTAAGACATTTTCAAAACTATGATAATAATCTAAATGTTCCCGATCAATATTAGTAATAATCGAATACTGCGGCTGATAATTTAAAAAAGATCCGTCAGATTCATCAGCCTCGGCAACAAAATACTCTCCACTGCCTAAACAGGCGTTGGTACCGATATTCTTTAAAATCCCGCCAATCGCCACTGTTGGCGATAACCCCGCTTCCAATAACATATAAGAAATTAACGCGGTAGTAGTAGTTTTGCCATGGCTTCCGGCAACGGTAATCGCCCTTTTAGACTCCATTAATTGCGCTAAAGCCTCCGCCCTTTTAATCAAAGGAATCCCCAGAGTTTTAGCTTGAAGTATTTCTGGATTATCCGCCGCAATGGCCGAAGAATAAACCACAACATCCTGATGCGTGACGTTTTCGGCAGCGTGGCCGATAAATATTTTAGCACCTAAGCTTTTAAGCTCATCAGTAATACGGTTCTCTTTCAAATCCGAACCACTCACCTGCCAACCAGCTTTTAGCATTAAATAAGCAATGCCACTCACTCCGATTCCGCCGATACCGATAAAATGATAATGATTTTTCATTAATAAATAGTTTTTCCCTTAAAAAAATTATGAATTTAAATCTCGGAGTTCCCTGGCTAATAATTGCGCCGCCGTTAAAACTTTTACCGGAGTCACAGCTTGAGAAACAATACCCTCTTTCCCTTTTTTACTCATGAACTCCTCAATTTTTTCCCTAAGCTTAGTTTCCGTTAACTCCGAATCCAAAAATATTATCGCTTGATGCGCGGCTTCTAAAATCCGAGCATTAGCCACCTGATGCCCGTAAGCAAACGGATAAGGAATTAATATTGCCGGTATTTTAAAGCTTTGCAGCTCCGCCACGGTAGTCGCTCCGGAACGTGCGATGACTAAATCCGCGACGCTATAAGCGTATTGCATCTGCGCCAAGAAATCAAAAGTTCTAGCGCTTATGCCTAAAACAGCGTATTGACTTCCTAATTGAGCAAAATCTTTTCCACCCGTAACATGAATAATCTGTAAATCATTTTTCTGGCTTAAAGCCGCCAAAGCGCCAAAACAAATTGAATTTAATTTAACACTTCCTTGGCTGCCTCCGGTAATTAAAATATTAAATTTTCCAGTTTGAAATTTAAAAAATTCTAAAGCTTCAACCCGATCAATCCGGACTAATGCTAAGCGTAATGGATTTCCGGTAAGCACTAATTTTTCAGGAGTAATCCTTAAATAATCTTGCGTCTGCGGAAAAGAGATCGCCACTTTATCCACAAATTTAGCCAAAAATCTATTGGCCTTACCGGGTATGACATTCTGTTCATGGAGCATGGTTTTTATCCTAAAAAGCCACGCCCAAAATAATAAAGCCACAGTGGATAAGCTTCCAAAACCGATCACCACATCCGGCTTGAACTTTAAAATCAACTTCAAACTTTTCCAGGCTCCCACGATAAAATCATAACAACCCAAAAGATTTTCGCGTTTTAAGCTAAGATTTAAATTTACTGCAGGAATATACGCAAATTGTAATCCCGGAATAAGATTTATACTTTGACGTTTTTTCTCTGGTAAAACCAAAAAAACCTCACACCCTTCTATACTTAATTGCTCAATTAAAGCCAAAGCGGGAAAGATATGTCCGCCGCTAGAACCCGTGACGACAAGTACTTTCATTATTTTAAGGGTAATCTCCGGTGCGCGCAATATTAATTAATATACCTAAGCTTACCATATCAAATATTAAAGAAGAACCCCCATAACTAATAAAAGGTAACGGCAAACCTTTGGTGGGAAAAACTCCGCAAGATACACCGATATTAACAATCGCCTTAAGCGTAACCATTAAAACCAAACCTAAAGCTAAAAAATATCCAAATTTATCCTGAGCATTCTTAATAATTTTTAAGCCCTGTTGGATAAAAAGCATGAACAAAACAATAATTCCCAACGTCCCGATCAAACCTAATTCTTCACCGATAATGGAAAAAATAAAGTCAGTATGCGCCGCGGGAAGATAAAATAATTTTTGTTTGGAATGGCCTAAACCCACTCCAAAAATTCCACCTGAACCAATCGCAATCTGCGACTGAATAATTTGAAAACCGCTCCCCTTAGGATCAAGCCAGGGATTTAAAAAAGCTAAAATTCGAGCGCGCCGGTAAGGCACGCTAAAAACCAAAAGATAAACCGCCGGCAAACTGCAAAGAATAAGATTTAAAATATATTTACTTCTTACACCGGCAACAAAAAGCATAATCAAAACTACGCTGCCCAAAGCAATCGTTGTGCCTAAATCCGGCTGCAGCAAAATTAAAAAAACCACCGCCCCTAAAGCACAAACCGGTGGGAAAAATCCTTTCAATAAACTTTTGATCTTATCCCCCTTGCGGCAAATAAAATCCGCGATATAAACAATCAAAGCTAAATTCGCCAACTCCGAAGGTTGAAAACTAATAAATTTAAAACGAAACCAACGCCGCGCCCCGGAAACTTCACGCCCCAAACCCGGAATAAGCACTAAAACCAGTAAAAATAAAGCCACCCAAAGAAATACCCGCGCGTATTTGCGAAAAATACGATAATCGATAATCATCGCTAAAAAAGTGCCAATTAAACCGACAATTAAAAAATAAAGATGTCGTTTTAAAAAATAAAAACTATCGCCATATTTTTCCCAAGCGTAAATACTTGAAGAGCTGTAAATCATTACCACGCCGATACAAAGCAGCGTAATCGAAATCGTTAATAAATTAATCCGCGTTTTTCTAACCATTTTAATGCGACATAAGCGTTAACTGACTAACAATCTTCTTAAAAACTCTGCCACGTTCTTCGTAATTTAAAAACATATCAAAACTTGAGCACATCGGTGAAAAAAGCACCGTATCTCCCGAAGAAGCGGCAGCATAAGCACGCTCTACGGCTTCTTCCAAAGTAGGCGCGAATTCCAGTGGTAAACTCCCCTGAAGGCAAGCGGCAATTTTTTCTTGAGCTTCCCCGATTAAAAACACTTTTCGCACTTTGTTTTTCGCAGAATCAAGAATAACCCGATAGTCGATTCCCTTATGCCTTCCTCCGGCAATTAAGATTATCGGCGTGGAAATATTTTTAATTGCCCAAATTGCCGAATCCGCAGT
>CAIVOB010000164.1 GCA_903907475.1 Candidatus Omnitrophota bacterium | reverse complement strand
GTCGGCATTATACTGCTCTTAATACGAAGCCCCAAGCTGAGTAATCCGATCGTGTTATTTGGAGCAGTAGGGGTTTTTATTGCTACTGTTTCCTTGCTTTTATCCACCTTTCGTTTACCGGCGGTTTATTTTGCGTCTCCGACACCTCTGATTGATAAAGCCATGCTGGTAATTGAGATTATTTTAGGGATTTTTATATTATATTTATGTGTAAAATCCAGGAATATTTTGTCTGGTATCTTGATTACTGCTCAGGTAATATTAATTTCGGGTTTTGAGATTTTTTTTGGTCACCAGGAAACAGTGACGCATGCTTTATTCATTGATAAGCTTTCGGTTTTAATGACCGCGGTAATCGGGATTATTGGTAGCTTGATTTGCGTCTATGCTAGCGGTTATATGAAAGATTTTCATGAAGTTTATCATAAGGAGATTGGCGATCGGCGCAATGTTTTCTTTTTTCTAACATTTTTGTTCTTATCCGCGATGTTTGGAATTGTTTTTTCCAATAATCTGCTTTGGATTTATTTTTTCTGGGAGATTACGACATTATGCTCGTTTTTATTGATTGGATATAAAAAGACAGAGGAATCCACTAAGAGCGCCTTTCATGCTTTGAAGATGAACCTCATTGGCGGGCTGGCTTTTGCTGTCGGTATTATTTGGCTCTATCACAGCTTTCAGATTATTGAGTTAGATAAAGTTTTAGCTTTAAACAAATTCGCGGTTTTAGTTCCGGTAGCTCTAATCTGTATTGCCGGGCTGACTAAATCCGCGCAGTATCCATTTTCATCTTGGCTTCTAGGCGCAATGGTGGCTCCTACCCCGGTTTCCGCACTCCTGCATTCTAGTACGATGGTTAAAGCCGGAGTCTATATTATTTTAAGATTTGCGACGGTCTTAGAGGGTACTGCTTGCGGATTTGTGATCGCGCTTATTGGTGGCTTAACTTTTGTGATTGCTTCTTTTGCTGCGATATCCCAGCGGGATGCCAAAAAAGTTTTGGCTTATTCCACGATTGCTAATTTAGGTTTAATTGTGCTTTGTTGCGGAGTAGGTACCTATGAGGCGGTTTGGGCGGCGATGCTTTTAATTATTTTTCACGCGGTGGCAAAGTGCTTGCTTTTTTTATGCGTCGGAGTGGTGGAGCATAAACTGCATAGTCGTAATATTGATAATATGTCGGGTTTGATTATCAGTATGCCCAAGGTTTCGATTATGATGCAAATTGGAATGGCGGGGATGTTCTTGGCGCCTTTTGGGATGTTAATTAGTAAGTGGGCTGCGCTTAAAGCAATTGTCGATTCTAATCCTACGTTATTGGTATTTATTGTTTTTGGCGGAGCAGCGACGCTTTTCTTTTGGGTAAAATGGATTGGTACCCTGATTATGGTTTTTCGGCCGCTTAAAAATGTGGAAGAGGGTACCCATAAGACAGAATGGTTGGCGTTGGCGACACTTTCAGGACTCACGATTGGGGCCTGCGCGTTTTTTCCGGTGGTTTCAGCCTGGTTTGTCCAGCCATATGTTGTTGAGCTTTATGGCCGCACGATTCAGATGAGCCAGGGCAATGTCGTGATTATGTTGATTATGCTGGCAATGGTGATGCTTTTTCCTCTAAGTTTTATTAATTACGGTAAAAATGTTAAAGTCACGGATGCTTATCTTGGGGGTGCGAATATTGATTCGAGCGTGCGTTTTCGCGGCGCAGTTGGAAGCGATTATGATATGGAGCTTAAAAGTTATTATTTAGATAATTATTTTAACGAGGCGCGTTTAATGAAAGTTGGAGTAGCGGTGAGCTCGATCTTATTGGTGGTTTTAATCCTTATTGCAATCAGATGAATATCTTAATTAAAATATTATTTGTGATAATTATCGTACCTTTAGCGGGTGGGATTTTGGCGGGGCTGGATCGTAAAGTTACTGCCCGGATGCAGGCGCGTAAGGGGCCGCCTCTATTGCAGCCTTTTTATGATGTTTTTAAGTTGTTGCAAAAGGAAAACCTGGTGGTGCGGTGTTCGCAGAATTTTTATATTTATTATTTTCTGTTTTTTGTAATTTTTACGGTGGTGCTTTTTTTTACCGGAGGAGATCTTTTACTTGTGATTTTTGCCCTGGCATTGGCTGGGATATTTTTTGTTTTGGCCGGGTTTAAAGCTAGTTCGCCCTATAGTTTAATTGGCGCCCAGAGGGAGCTTTTACAGATTGTCTCCTATGAGCCGGCTGTAATTTTAGTTGCTGCGGGGATGTATGTGGTCACGAAAAGTTTTTATGTTGCCCAGATTATCGCATTTGATCAACCGTTGATTAAATTTTTACCGGGGATATTTTTTGCATTTTTGTATATTCTGGCGATGAAATTGCGTAAATCACCGTTTGATCTGTCAACTTCACATCATGCGCATCAGGAACTAGTTAAAGGAATTACCACGGAGTTTTCTGGGCGGGCGCTGGCGGCGATTGAGATTGCCCACTGGTATGAGAATATCCTGATTATGGGTTTGGTGTATTTGTTTTTTGCCAGCAATATTGCTTTTGGAATAATTTTAACGTTGGCAGTCTATTTTTTGATGATGTTAGTGGATAATACTTTTGCCCGTTTTAAGTGGCAACATGCCCTAGGAAGTAGCTGGTTAGTGGCTTTAATTTGCGGGATAGGCAATATTATTATTTTGGTGGCGCTGAAAAGATAAAAAGGATTTAGAATGCCTTATTTTAAAAAATCACCCTGGATTATTCATTACGATGGTTCAAGTTGTAACGGTTGTGATATTGAAGTGTTAGCTTGCCTGACTCCGGTTTATGATGTCGAACGCTTAGGGATTATTAATACCGGTAACCCTAAGCATGCGGATATATTTTTAGTGACCGGTTCGATTAATGAGCAGAATCGGGAGGTGGTGCAAAATATTTATGAGCAGATGCCTGATCCGAAGGTGGTGGTGGCGATCGGTATTTGCGCCACCAGCGGCGGAATTTTTGCCGAATGTTATAATGTTATGGGCGGAGTGAATAAGGTTTTACCGGTTGATGTTTATGTGCCCGGTTGTGCGGCGCGGCCCGAGGCAATTATTGACGGGATTAGTGCGGCGATTAAAATTTTGGATGAGAAGCGTAAGCGAACAAAGGAGATTCAAAGCGGTAAGGTGCCACTCTTGATTGAACCGGCCGTGCTTAGCGATGCGCCGCAGATTTTAGATCTTCAAAGGCTGGCTTATCAGAGTGAAGCCGAACTTTATAATGATTTTACGCTTTCGCCTTTGCGTCAAACTTTAGAAGAGTTACAAAAAGATTTTGAGAGTAATCTTTTTTTAAAGGCAATTATGGACGGTAAAATCATCGGCGCGGTCAGGGCTTATGAGGCTAAGGGAACCTGTTTTATTGATCGACTGGTGGTGCATCCGCAGTATCAGAATTTTGGGGTTGGTTCGAAACTGATTAATGAAATTGAATTACGTTTTCCGGTTTGCCGGCGTTTTGAGTCGTTCTCTGGGCATAAGAGTAAGCGTAATATTGATTTTTACACCCGCCACGGATATAAAAAATTTAAAAGTGAAAAAGTAAGCGAAAAACGCGACCGTATTTATTTGGAAAAAAATAAAACCGAGGAAAAACAATGATTGAAGAACAAGAAATTATTCCGATTGAAGTTTCTCAGTTGCTTGGCAGAGTCAAGCAACTGTATGATGAAAAATACCGGATTGTGCAAATCGGATGTACGAAGTGCCAGGACAATTTGGAAATTAATTATGCTTTTGATTTACAATACCGTTTTGTGAATTTACGCATAACGGTTCCGCGCAGCGGGGTGGCAATTCCCAGTGTCAGTGGTATTTACTGGAGTGCTTTTTTGTATGAGAATGAAATTCAGGATCTTTTCGGCGTAAGATTCAAGGATATGGTGCTTGATTTTAAAGGGACGTTTTACCGTACGGCGATTAAACACCCCTTTAACCAAGCAGAGCCAAAGAAAGAAGAGGCTTAAAAAATATGACCAAGCGTACGATCATTCCATTTGGTCCGCAGCATCCGGTTTTGCCGGAACCGATTCATTTAGATTTAGTGCTTGAAGATGAGAAAGTTATCCAGGCAATTCCTTCGATTGGTTTTATTCACCGTGGCTTAGAAAAGCTGGTTGAGAAAAAAGATTTTATTGAGTTTGTTTATGTGGCGGAAAGAATTTGCGGTATCTGTAGTTTTATCCACGGCATGACTTATTGCATCGCCATCGAAGAGATTATGAAAATTGAGGTGCCAGAACGCGCTCAATATTTGCGCACGCTTTGGTCTGAGCTTTCTAGGATTCACAGTCATTTATTATGGCTGGGATTGACCGCGGATGCGTTTGGTTTTGAGAGTCTATTTATGCATACTTGGCGCCTGCGTGAGAAGATCCTTGATATTATTGAGGAGACTACCGGGGGGAGGGTGATTTTTGGTTCGGCGATGGTTGGCGGTGTGCGCCGAGATATTGATAATAATACTTTACGTGCGATTGCGCGCAAACTGCGTGATTATGAAGCGGAGATTAAAGAGGTTACGGATGTTTTTTTAAATGATAACTCTGTGAAGCACCGTTTAATCGGCGTGGGGATTTTGAGCCGTGACAAAGCTTATGAATTAGGTGCGGTCGGTCCGACATTGCGGGCCAGCGGCGTCGTTTCGGATAGCCGTAAACTTGGTTATGCTGCTTATGGTAAAATTGATTTTACTCCGATTACGCATGCGGACGGTGATTCGTATGCCCGTTGCCTGGTGCGGGTCAAGGAATTATTCCAGTCGATTGATATTATCGAACAGGTGGTGAGTAAAATGCCTGAAGGCCCCATAGAGGTAAAAGTAAACGGCACTCCTAACGGTGAATTTTTTGCCCGCACTGAACAGCCGCGCGGCGAGGTGATTTATTATGCCAAGGCCGACGGCTCGCGTTTTTTACAACGTTTGCGCGTGCGCACTCCCACATTTGCTAATATTCCGGCACTTTTAAATATTATTCCAGGTTGCAGTTTGGCGGATGTTCCGGTGTTAGTGCTCACCATTGACCCATGTATTAGTTGCACGGAAAGGTAAAGTATGTCATTTTTTGTAATGACCAAGACGATTCTAAAAAGTCTTTTCAGTAAACCTGCGACGGAGGCCTATCCGTTTAAACCGCGCACTTATCCAAAGTATTCCCGGGGTAGCATTGCGATCAATACGGCTGATTGTATTTTTTGCGGAATTTGCGCCCGTAAATGTCCGACTCAAGCTTTAAAGGTCTCTCGGGATGCCAAGAATTGGGAGATTGACCGCTTACGTTGTATCGCCTGCGGCGCTTGTATTACGGTTTGTCCTAAAAAATGTTTAAGCATGAAGAATACCTATTCCGCTGCTTTAACAATCAAGCAGAAGGAGACTTTTAGCAATGCATGAGTTCCATATTGTGGAAGGTATTGTGAAACAAATTTTAGAAAAAGCGAAAAACTCTGGGGCCAAGAAAGTAACAAAAGTGGTTTTAGTAATGGGTAGCGCAAGTGGATTTGATGAAAGTTCGGTGCGCTTATATTTTAATGAGATAATTCACGGGAGTATTATTGATGGAGCGGTGTTGATTGTCAATGCGCTTGCTTCAAAATTACGCTGCAATACTTGTGATATGGTTTTTGACAAAAAAATTGGAGAGTTTAATTGTCCTAAATGTGGAAACTTAGGCGTTAAGCCTTCCAGTGGCGCTGAATTTTATATCGATTATATCGAGATTGATTCATAAGCAGGGTAACTAATCCGCATGTGTTATACTATTCCAGCCTTAGTGGAAAATATTAAAAATAAAAGCGCTACGATTTCTTATTTTGGAGAACGTAAAACAGCCGTATGTGAGTTGACTAATATCGCTTGCGGTGATTATGTTTACGCCCAGGGCGGTTATATTATTGAAAAATTACCGCCTGATGAAGCGAAAAAAATTCTTATTACTTGGGAGGATCTTTTTTTTCAACTTCAGGAACTTGATGCTACTCGTGCTGCTTTAGGTAGCGCGGATATAAGTTCAGATGATATATTGCAGGGAATACTTGAGCGCGCGCGTCAAGGCGTGATTCCGTCTCAAAGTGAGGCAGTCAAACTTTTAAATCTTGAGTCTGTTGCGAGCCGAGGCTTGGTGCGCAAGACGGCCAATTATCTTAGGCAACAGTATCATAAAAATTCTTGTTGCGTGCACGGAATTTTAGAAATATCAAATTATTGCGTCAGGAATTGCGCTTATTGTGGAATTTGTGCGTCAAGTAATGTGACACGTTATCGCATGAGTTTTACCGAGATTATTAACGCAGCCGGAGAAGCAATTGACAAATTTGGATTTAAATCATTGGTGCTGCAAAGCGGCCAGGAGTGTGGTTATACAATTAGGGAGTTAGCAGAGATTGTTGCTGCAATTAAAGCGCGGTTTCCGGTGCTTATTTTTGTAAGTTTCGGAGAGGTGGGGGTGGAGGGATTACGTCAGCTTTATCAAGCCGGAGCGCGGGGGCTTTTATTGCGTTTTGAAACTTCCAATGCGGTTTTATATGAGAAATTGCATCCCGGTTATAATCTTGATTCTCGCCTGGAGCATTTAAAAGCCGCATACGCGATGGGATATCTTATTGCGACTGGTGGTTTAGTGGGGCTTCCCGGACAGACGGAAGAAGACCTAGTTAATGATATTCTTTTAACTTCTTCATTGCACGCGGAGATGTTTAGTTTTGGCCCATTTCTACCACATCCAGCTAGCTGCTTGGCAAAATACCCTAAACCTTTAGAACAAGATGTGCTCGGAGTTTTAGCGTTGGCGCGTTTAATGTGCGCGGAAAAAACCAAGATTTTAATTACTACTGCTTATGAAACATTGAGTTCTTTGGCTCGCGAACATGGTTTAATGGCGGGAGGAAATTCAATTATGATTAATGTTACTCCTTTAAAATATCGCGCTTTATATAATATTTATCCTCATCGCGCGCATGAAAATGAGACCGTGGCTTTACAAATTCGCCAAGCTTTAGCAGAGTTAAAAGCATTAGGCCGCGGCCCGACGGATTTAGGGTCTTAAATATCTATGAGTGTAAAAGAAATTAAAAATTATATTATTGGAAAAGCCCGGGATATTAATGATCCGGGGTTATTTCATAAAATTTCTTTGATTGTATTTTTGTCAATGATGGGTTAAGATTAGAATTTGTGGGATGACTACTAAGGGAGGAAAATAATTATGATTCATAAATTTATGCCTAAGGAATATGATTTTTTTAATCTTTTTGAACGACAGGTAGGTTTTGCCGTGGATGCTGCGCGTTATTTTAAGCAGGTTATTTTATCTGGGAAGATTGATGAAAGCGTTTTGCAAAGAATTCGGGATTTGGAACATTTTGGTGATGATGTCGCGCATGCCATTATTGACCAACTTAATAAAACATTCATCACTCCTTTTGACCGCGAGGATATTTACGCTTTAGTTAAAGAGTTAGATGATGTCGTGGATATGATTAATACTATTTTAGGTAGAATGGTGATTTATAAGCTTTCCGGAGTTAATGATCATCTGGTTAAATTTTCCGTGATGATTGATGATTCTGTTAATGCTTTGGCTTTAGCGATTAAGGGGCTGCGGAGTATGAAAAATTCTAAACCGGTGCTAGATGCTTGTGTTGAAATTAATCGCTTGGAAAATGAAGGTGATGCTTTAAGAAATAAGGTTTTGGCGGAGTTATTTGAAAAAGAGAAAGATCCGATTATGGTGATCAAATTAAAAGAAATATATCAGGATGCTGAAACCCTGCTTGATATCTGCGAAGATGTCGCGAATGTGGTAGAGTCAATGCTGGTGAAGCAAGCGTAAATTATGACGATCACGATTATTTTATTAGTATTTTTGGCGTTAATATTTGATTTTCTTAATGGTTTTCATGATTCCGCCAATTCTATCG
>CAIVOB010000163.1 GCA_903907475.1 Candidatus Omnitrophota bacterium | reverse complement strand
CGGTTCAATATGAATATCGGACGCTCTTTTTTTTAACGCCTGCGCCAGAACAATATCTACTAATTGCACAATCGGAGCTTTTTCACTCTCCAGTAACGCGTTAGACAGCTCGATCTCATCCGTCTTAAATAATTCAATATTATCATCGGCTCCCCCGCCACGAGACAAAACTGATTCATCCAAAATACTTTGCATATCTTTGGCATCTTTGCGATATTGATTATCAATCGCTCGGGAGATTTCATCCTCCGGGCTTAGAACAATATCAATATTACAACCGGTAAAGTTGCCTAAATCATCAAGCGCAAAAATATTTAAAGGATCCGAAATCGCAATCGTCAAAGTTGAGCCAATCTTAGATAAAGGAATCGTATTATAAAGCTTGGCCATGCGTTCAGGGACGAGATTAATAATTTCCGTGTCGAATCTAAATTTATTTAAACGCAAGGTCGGCAAGTACAACTGCTCTGAAAATAATGAAAGTAAAGCATCCTCAGTAATGATTCCGTCATCGATGAGCACCCTTCTTAAAGGGATATTTTTTTCCTTTTGCAAACTCAAAGCCCGATCCAATTGCTCTTTCGTGATATGTTTGCTTTTAAGGAGAATCTCAATTATATTTTCTTTTAATGAATGCATAGTTTAGTTGTCAGTTGTCAGTTGTCAGTTGTCAGTTGTCAGTTGTCTAAAAACTAACAACTAATAACTAACAACTGAATCATTCATCCGGAGCCGTAACCCGAATGACTTCCTCAATTGAAGTGAGTCCTTTTAACGCCGATCCGATCCCATCCTCGCGTAAAGTCTGCATACCTTCTAAACGCGCCTGACGCTTAATAAATTGCTCCTGCGAACCGGAAAGGATAAGGTCACGAATTTTCTGGCTTAACTGCAAAACTTCGGCAATGACCGTTCTTCCGGCATAACCGGTATTAAAACAACTCTGGCATCCTTTGCCTTTATAAAATTGGAACTTCCCGATTTTTTTAGCATCTAGTCTTAAACTCGCGGCAATTTCATCCTTGAGTATATACGCTTCTTTACAATTGGGGCAAATCTTACGCACTAATCTTTGCGCCAAAACACAAACTAAAGAAGAATTAATAAGATAAGGCTCTACTCCCATATTTACTAACCGCACTACCGCCCCGGCCGCGGTAGTAGTATGCAAGGTCGATAGAACTAAATGCCCGGTGAGAGCACTTTTAATCGCGATATCAACCGTTTCATAATCGCGAATTTCTCCGATCATAATAATGTTAGGATCTTGACGTAAAATAGAACGCAAAGCTGCCGCGAAACTTAATCCAATCTCCGGCTTAGCGGTAACTTGGTTAATCCCTTCCAACTGGAATTCAACTGGATCTTCTACGGTAACAATATTTTTCTCCGGAGAATCGACTGATTTTAATACCGCATAAAGAGTGGTGGTCTTACCGCTTCCAGTCGGCCCGCAAACCAAAATCATACCGTGAGGAAGACGCGAGACTTTAGCCAAAACCTCCAAAGCATACGTACTAAAACCAAGTTTATGAATATCTAAATTTGCCTGAGTTTTATCCAAAATTCGCAAAGCCACCTTTTCCCCGTAACTTGAAGGCAGAATTGAAACGCGAAAGTCAACCTGACGGTTAAAAATTTTAAGCTTAAAACGCCCGTCTTGAGGAATACGGTGCTCAGCAATATTTAATTCCGACATGACCTTAATGCGGGAAACAATCGCAGCATGCATATTTTTCGGCGGAGATTTCTGTTCCTGCAACACTCCGTCAATTCTAAAACGAATGCGTAACTTTTTATCAAAAGGCTCAATTAAAATATCCGATGATTTCTTTTTTATCGATTCTTCTAAAAGCATATTCGTGACTTTAATTACCGGAGCTTCATGACTAACCCGATCCAGTTCCTGCTCACTCGGCGAGGCTTCCCGCTCCTCTTTTACCAATTCGATTGAAGATACCGTCATCTCTTTCACCAAATCATCAATAATACCTTTGGTCGTATCCGGATAAGAAAGCTCAATCGTTTGCGCAATATCCTGAACCGAAGAAATTATCGGATTAATTTTAAAACCGGTAAGGGATTGCACGTGGTCAATCGCAAAAATATTTAGGGGATCGGCCATCGCCAATGTAATCGTGTCTCCCATTTTAGAAATTGGAATGATCTGATAATGGCGGGCGATATTAACGGGGATAATCTTAACAATCTCAAGATCAATCTTAAAACGCTTTAAATCAATTAAAGGAAGGCCGAGGCCTTCGCTCAAAGTAGTAATTAATTCACTTTCTTTAACAAATTTTAAACCAACAATAATGTCACTGAGCCTGCCGCCTTTAATCTCCTGCGCTTTAAGCGCCTGCTCAAGTTGATCTTCAGTGATAAGTTTATTATTAATTAATATTTCGGTGAGGCGGTCCTTAAGAGATATCATAATGAAAGTAGGTAGTAGTTAGTAGCTAGTATATAGGAAACCCTAAATGCTACCTACTATCTGCTACCTACCCTTTTTTTGCTTCTCATTCCTTGTCTTTATAATATTTTTCAATCGCCCTTTTAATATCGGAAGAGGTAGAAACAAAGGTCTGCACGCTACAGCCACTTAATAACTCTACATCCTCGATTGCCTGAACATTCAAAGGATTCGACATTGCCAAAGTAAGATTGCTGCCGATTTTATCAATCGGAACGAGCAAATATTGCCGTGCCACGCGACCAGGAATAATGCTGGTGATTTCCTGATTGACATCATAATTACTTAAAGGTAAATAAGGAAATCCATACTGCGCCGTCAATGACTGGGCAATATCCTCTTCACGCGTAAACCCCATTTCCACTAAAATTTCACCAATGAGACCACCCTTTTCCCGCTGCATATCCAAAGCCTGATCGAGCTGGCCTTGATTAATAATTCCTCGATCCAGCAGTAGCTCCCCTAATTGTTTGTGATTAATTCTTCTGGTGACCATAAAAATCCTTTATTTTCTAAGCAACTATAACCCGATTTTTACCACTCAGTTTAGCCTTATGTAATAACTCTTTCGCTTTCTCAATCAGTTGCGCAGCATCCACTCCATCCAAAGGATTTTCACTTACTCCGGCGCTCAAAGTAATTCTCTGCGCCAAATCTACTTCTTGATTATAAATCGCTTCAATTTTTTTGCGAATCTCCTCCGCAATCTCCTGAGCTTGGCGTTTATTATTTTCCGGTAGAATTATCGAAAACTCATCGGCATTCGTCCGGCCCACGCGATCAATCTCCGTAACCATATCCCGAATTAAAACCGCAATCTTTTTAATCGCCGATTCCGCATTAATCAAACCAAACTTTTCGCGGTAAGTTTTAAAATTGTCAATATCGAAAATAATAAAAGCGCACGGCCTTTGATAAATTTTTGCCCGCTTAATTTCTTCTTCCAGGCGGCTAGTGATAAAAACCTGGTTATAAAGCCCCGTCAACGTATCTTTAATCTCGAGCTTTTCAATCCGGTGCGCTAAAATATCATTTTCAATCGCGATCGCAATCTGCTTAGAAAATATATCTAAAAGCTCGATATCATCTTTATGGTATAAAAAATTTTCTCTGGTATTAGTAATCCCAAGCAAAGCTTTAACTTTGCCCCGAATAAATATCGGCATCGCTAAGCAATTTTTCATTTGGAATTTATCTAAGAAAGCCACGGTAAGATTTTCACTTAATAAATTTTTATTGTCTAAAATTAAAAGTTT
>CAIVOB010000162.1 GCA_903907475.1 Candidatus Omnitrophota bacterium | reverse complement strand
CACTAATCCAGATGTCAAAGCACTAAATTGACATACTATAAAAGAGATTTTTTATTAGGAACATTCAAAGCTGTTTTGATTGCTTCTTGATAAGGAATACCTTTGTTTTTTAAATTCATTCCTATTTCAAATGCTTTTGGTTCGTTTTTTTTTAATCTTAAAAATCTAATAGATTTTTGGGAATCTAAAAACATAAGAGTTTTTAGATATTTAGAAGCGAAATATTAGATAATAATACTTCAATAATTTCAGTCGTTTAGGAGGATATAAAGTGCAAATATATAATCATCAAAAACATTTATTTTCATTAAATGCAAGGCGTTTCTTGACGTTCAAGCATTATTTAATTTTGAATCAATTAAATCCAGTTTATCCTGCTGGCGGCTGCGGCTATCTGACCTGCAATTAGCCATGCAAGTTCTTGTCGAAAGGCAAAGCGCACTGCTTAGTAACACGTTGCTAATCTACCCTTAGATCGATGATAACCTCGGGAAACTGAGGATAAACATCGGTAAAAGATTTTCTCTGGAATGAAAGATCTTTGAAACTTTGGTCTAAGGATGAGGCTGCGGTGGATTAGGTAGTTGGCGGGGTAAATGCCCACCAAGCCTATGATCCATAAGGGCCTTTAGCGAGGAAGCCCTAAGAAGGAATCTGAGACACTATTCCTAGCCCTACGGGGTGCAGCAGTTAGGGAAATTTTTCAATGCGCGCAAGCGTGAAAGAGCGAGCCAGAGTGTTATTCATATAATTTGAATAACTTTTGTTTGTTGCAAAAAGACAGACGAATAAGGACTGGGCAAGATCGGTGCCAGCCGCCGCGGTAATCCCGACGGTCCGAGTCGCAGCCACAATTATTGGGTCTAAAACATTCGTAGCTTGTCTTGTAAGTTCCTTGTGAAATTCTAAATCTTAAGTTTAGAGCGTGCAAGGAATACTGCTTGGCTTGAGACCGGAAGAAGCAAGAAGTACGACGGAGGTAGTGGTAAAATATGTTAATCTTCGTCGGACTAACAACAGCGAAGGCATCTTGCTAGTACGGATCTGACAGTGAGGAATGAAGGCTAGGGTCGCGAAACGGATTAGATACCCGTGTAGTCCTAGCAGTAAACACTGCTTACTGAACATTGGGACCTCCTCGAGAGGTGTCAGTGCTGTAGAGAAGTCGAAGAGTAAGCTACCTGGGAAGTATAGTCGCAAGACCGAAACTTAAAGGAATAGGCGGGGGGGTACCACAACGGGTGACGCGTGCGGTTTAATTAGACTCTACACCGTGAATCTCACCAGGACCGATAGCAGAATGAAGGTCAGTCCAAAGGGCTTACCTGACACGCTAAGAGGAGTTGCATGGCCGACGTCAGCCTGTGTCGTGAGATGACCTGTTAAATCAGGTAACAGGCGAGACCCGCGTGTATATTTACTCTTGAAAAATAGTTCAATATACAGACTGCCCGGGTAACTGGGAGGAAGGTGCGGGCTACGTTAGGTGAGTACAGCCTGAATACCCTGGGCTACACGCGCGCGGCAATGCTAGATGCAATGAGACGCAACTCCGAAAGGAGAAGCAAATCCCATAATGTCTAGCCTAGTTCAGATTGAAGTTTGTAACTCAACTTCATGACGCTGGAATCCGTAGTAATCGTTCGTTATCAGCGAACGGTGAATATGTCCCTGCTCCTTGCACTCACCGCCCATCAAACTAACCGAGTTATGCTTTGATGAAGTCCTTCGGGAATGAATCTTTGTATGACAAGGTAAGTTAAGTTGACACAAGGTATCTGTAGGGGAACCCGCAGATGGATCACCTCCTAAATTTCAAATTTAATCATAGAAATTAAGCAATCATTAATTTCTGTTTCATAAAAATTTAATCAACTGATGATGGCGAAGAGTTATTGCAAGAGCATATTATAATGTAAATCATACATACCGCAGAGAAGAAATTCTCTGCGTCAAAGTTAACATCTTAATTATTTATCCAGAAAATAAAAATATTTTCTGGTCCGTAAAAACAAAAAGTTTTTCCGGTATCAACGAGGAACTCCAAATAAAATTTGGGGCGAGTTGAATTAAGTGAGAGACCCTTTACCATGGGCGAAGTAGCCTTTAATAAAATAAGGGCCCATCGTTCAATGGTAGGATATATCCTTTGCAAGGATGAGATTCGGGTTCGATTCCCGATGGGTCCATAGTCTCTCAATTAAAAATCATAGATCACAAATCACACTCAAGAGAAATCAAGAGTCTCGGGGACGAGATAAAACATCCTAAAGCGTGAGATCGCAACATATGAACTCCATAAACAACGTTTATGGCGGGAGTTGAGATTGAAAAATATACTGCAAACTAGTAAACAACAAAGGTTTAGCTAATGTGCACAAGTGTGCACAAGACATTTTGCAGTAATCATATTCAATTGATGAAACAGAAAGAAGGATATACAAGCTAATTGTAATTTATTATAATTAGTCTTGTATTTATACAATTGTAAAATTGTATATAAACTTAGTCTTCATAAGCAGAGATATGTTTATTGAAT
>CAIVOB010000161.1 GCA_903907475.1 Candidatus Omnitrophota bacterium | reverse complement strand
CATTTTGAATAGCACTTTTTTCTGCTTCCTCCATAGTCATAATCCCGCTCGTGGCTTTTACCAATGTTGCTGGTTTTATGCTATTTTTTACAGGCGGCATTTCTTCAATCATTTTTTCAAAATCTTTTCCCACCGCTTTAAGCGATGCTAAATTATTAGTCTTAACCGCCAAAGGAACAATTTTAAAATTACTTTTAAAATATTGCATTAGAGGCAATTCGACTTCTAATGAATGTTCATCAATATGCGCGGCAGCATCAATTTTTAAATAAAGAGATTTTTCTAATAATAGTTCCGAAAATTTTGCATCCACTTCCAAATCACCTAAAGGAGTCCGCCATGTTCCTGGCGGGCTCAAACTGAAATCCGCTCCCAGTCCGGAATGATTCGGGCCTAAAAGCACCACTGTCGTTTTAATTTTTACTTTAGCCAAAGTCTGCGCCGCTACTTGGCCAGAATAAATATAACCGGCATGAGGTAAAATACAGCCGATAACATTTTGCGGCGAAAGCTTTGCGCCAAATTCCGCAATCATCCGCCTCAGATCCCGCGGTGCTGCCAGGTAAAATTTACCCGCCACACAAGGTTTTCGCAAAAAATTATTTTTCATTATAAAGCTTGGCGATAAAATTCCGGCTCTTTACTAATGCCGCGCTAGTTGCCGGATAATGCGCTTCAATCACCTTGATCGTTTCAGCTTTAAGATACGGCTGCAATAAATTAAAATCCAGGTTTCCAGTTAAAGGTGCCCGGTGATCCTGACAGCCTAGGATATCATGCAGATGCACTCCGATTAAACTTTTACCATAAAAATCCAGATATGCTTTATGTTTAGCCAAACCGAGATTTTCCGTTACTTGTGCATGGCCAGTATCATGCCAATAAAAAATTTGAGAATCAGGAAATTTATTTAATATAATACCAATTTCAGAAATATTGGGAATCTCGTTATGATAAAATCGCGTTTCTATCCCCAATAATATTCCCTTATCCTTAGCGTAAGCATTTAATTCGTCTAAACTATTAATTGCTTGAGCCAAAAAATCAGCCGCACGCGTAATTCTATCCTGAACCATTTTGGCTCTTAAAAGCAAAAAACTCGCATCTTCTTTTAAACCTTGATTATAAAGATTGATTAGTTGACGCGTAAAATCAGGAATTTCCACCCGGCCACAATGTAACACCACAACGCTCGCCTCGGCTCTTTGCGCGGTATCAATAGTAAGTTTGGTATATTTTACAGCCTTAGAACGCTCTTCTTCATTAACGGCGGCCAAAGAATAACAATCCGGCAGCGCTTCTTGACGTCTAAGGTTCTCAGGAATAGGGCAATAATTATGCAAACTCGTAATCGCGATTTCCAACTTCCGCGCTTGCTCTAAAATTTCCTCAACCATTCTTTGATCAAGATTAAAACTTAATTCCACAGCCCTAAAACCCAGCTTTTTTATTTCAAAGAGCAGTTTAGATCCCGAATTAAAGCGATAGGTATTCCAAGAAGTAGAAAGCGCTAAACTCATGCTTATTTTCTGGTAGACTTGGCTTTCTTTCTCTTACGCTCACTAGGCTTTTCATAATGTTTCCGGTCGCGCACTTCACGTAAGATACCCTCT
>CAIVOB010000160.1 GCA_903907475.1 Candidatus Omnitrophota bacterium | reverse complement strand
GCTAAAGCCAAATTTAACGCTCTCCCAAATTTAATACACTCGCCTAAGGTAATTCCGCCTTGAGGCTTATCCACTAAAAGCACTAAAACCAAACCGCCCTTCTCTGAACGCGCAATAAGCTCTACTAACTCGTAACCACTTTTAGCCAAACAATCATTAATAACCGGGTTTAGATTAGCTAATACTTGTGCGCTCAGCATGATAAAAATCCTTAATTCTCACCAATAACTCTTCCGGTTTCAAAATCAATCTCTCATTAGTGGTGCGATATTTTAATTCCAACAAATTATTTTTACTGGATTCTTTACCCACAATTACCTGTAAAGGTATGCCCAAAAGTTCCGCATCTTTAAACTTAACCCCTGCCCGCTCATCACGATTATCAAAAAGCACTTCCACACCGGATGATTTAAGTTCCTGATAAAAACTTTGCGCCAAATTCATGATCACCGGATTAGTAATATCAAGCGGCAAAATAATTACCTCAAAAGGAGTAATTTCTTTCGGCCAAATAATTCCTGCCGCGTCATTATTCTGCTCGATAATCGCGGAAATTAATCTTGAAACGCCAATCCCATAACAGCCCATCACCAAAGCCTGCAATTTACCTTCAGCATCCGCAAAATTAGCCTCCAAAGCTTTACTATACTTAGTCCCTAATTTAAAAATATGCCCGACTTCAATGGTATTAACCTTATCCGGCTTGCCGCCACATTTGGAGCAAAGAGCAGCTGTTCCTTGAAAAGCCTGCGCTAAATTACATTGCGCGCAAACCAAAACAATATCTTCGCCCAACGGCGCGCGCACCATAAACTCATGCGAAACATCCCCACCCATTACTCCGGAATCCGCTTGAGTGATTAAAACCTTTAAACCACAACGCGAAAAAATTCGCTCGTAAGCTCCGTACATTAATTGATAATTTTTATCTAAACCTGCCGCGTCCTGATCAAAACTATAAGCATCTTTCATGATAAATTCACAAGCGCGAATTAGGCCAAAACGCGGACGCATTTCATCGCGAAATTTAGTCTGAATCTGATACAAAACTAAAGGCAATTGCCGGTAAGTGGAAAGATTATTTTTCACCAAATCCGTAATAATTTCTTCATGCGTGGGACCTAAAGATAATTTTCTTCCCCGACGGTCCTGAAATTTAAACATCACTTCCCCGATGTCTTTATCCCGGCCGGTTTTTTGCCAAAGCTCTAAAGGATGCAGCGCCGGTAAAAGCAACTCACTGGCTCCAATAGCATTCATCTCCTGGCGAATAATATTTTGAATTCTTTCTAAAACCCGTAAACCCAGCGGTAAATAGGTATAAGTTCCGGCCATTAGCATCCGCACCAGGCCCGCACGTAACAACAATTGATGGCTTAGTGATTCTGCCTCTTGAGGAATTTCTTTTAAAGTTGGAAGAAACACATTTTTCCAATACATGTTTATCCTTCAGTAAAAATATCTTTTGATAAATTAATCCCTTTTTTAGCAAATAACGGATAAAACTTCGGAATCACTCCCGTAGCTTTGAACCGGCCATTAACTTTACCATCTATACCGACATCATCAATTTCATAATTAAAAATATCTTCCAGGACTATTCCATCGTCTTTTATCCCATTAATTTGCGTAATATGCGTAATTTTTCGCGTACCGTCGGAAATTAACTCCTGTTGAATAATTAAATGTACCGCCGCATTAATTTGACGGTGAATACTATCTAAGGTCAACGCCACGCCGGAAGTAAGCACCATCGTCTCTAAACGATAAATTACTTCCGTGGGAGAATTGGCATGCAAAACCGCTAAAGATCCGGAGTGGCCCGAACACATCGCCTGTAACATATCTAAAGCCTCAGTGCTCCTGATTTCTCCAAGGATAATTCTGCTCGGACGCATACGTAAAGAGTTAATAAATAAATCCCGAATCGTGACTTCACCACGGCTTTCAATATTCATCGCGCGCGTCTCTAAACGCACCACGTGATCCTGATTTAAATGCAATTCGGCAGTATCTTCAATCGTAATAATACGCTCACTGCTATCAATATAACCGGAAAGTACCGCCAAAGTAGTTGTTTTTCCTGCTCCGGTAGCTCCGCTAAAAATAATATTAATTTTAGCCCGGATACAAGCCACCAAAAAATCCGCCATGCGTTTATCCAGCGTCTGGGCTTGAATCAAATCTTCAATCTTTTGAATCGAAGCTAAAAACTTACGAATTGTTACCGTGATCCCGTCTAACGCTAATGGGGGGATAATAATATTAACCCGCGAGCCATCCTTTAAAGAAATATCCACAAAAGGGAAAGATTCATCAACTCTACGCCGAGTAGGAGCAAGTAATTTATAAATAAAAACCCTTAATTGCTGTTCATCATCAAATTTTATTTCCGAAAGAACCTTTTTACCGTGTTTCTCCACAAAAATTTTATTATGGCCATTAATCATCACTTCTGTGATTTCCGGATCTTTCATCACCCCTTCTAACGGGCCAAAACCGGTTAATTCATTAACCATTTCAACAACAATCTTCTTCCGTTCCACTTCGGGAATATCAATACTACGCAACTGGATAACCTGATCTAAAATACTTTTCATGGCAGCTTCCAGTTCCGGCTTATCCAAGGTTTCCTTGCTTAATAAATTTCCGTATTGGCTAAGCAACCTCTGACGAATCTCTTCTTTTAAAGTTTTGATCATGAGCTTTTCTCCATTTCTCTTAACAATACTTTTACTACATCTCGAGAAGAAACTTTTCTACAAGCTTTACCTTTTTTAAATAAGAGCCCCTGTCCTTTGCCAAAAGCAATCCCAATATCGGCATCTTTGGCTTCCCCCGGGCCATTAACCACGCAACCCATCACCGCAATCTTGAACGCTTCCTTACGCCCCTTACGCAACGCTATCTTTTCTTCTAATTCTTTAACAATCCTAATTAAATCCACCTCACAACGTCCGCAGGTAGGACAACTAATTACTTTTACTCCTGCACTACGCATTCCCAATGATTCTAAGATACTCCGCGCCGCTTTTACCTCTGCCACGGGAGTATCCGTAAGCGACACCCTCATTGTATCACCAATACCCTCCAGTAGTAAAGCCCCTAAAGCAACGCTAGACTTAATAATTCCATCATACGCAGAACCGGTAGCCGTAACTCCTAAATGTAAAGGATAACTGCAAACCCGGGAAATTTTCCGGTACGCTTCAACCGTATCCAAAACATTGTTCGCTTTTAAAGAAAGGACTAAATTATAAAATTTTAAACTTTCAATTTTCTTAATATAATCTAAACTTGAAGCGACTAATTTATCAGTCATCGTAGTGCTTCTCGGACCGCTATCTTTGACCGAACCGGAATTAAGCCCAATGCGCAAAGGAATCTTATGCATCTTTAAAGCGGCAATAATTTCTCGTATCTGGCAATCTTTGGTAATATTGCCGGGATTAAGCCTAATTTTATCCGCGCCATTTTCAATCGCCGCGAGCGCCAAACGAAAAGAGAAATGAATATCCGCTACGAGAGGTAATTTCACGTGTTTTTTTATTTGTTTTAACGCCCGCGCGTCATCCAAATCCTTAATTGCCAAACGCACAATCTGGCATCCGGCTTTATCTAACTCTTTAATCTGGCCAATCGTTCCTTCCAGATCCGCAGTAGAAGTTTTCGTCATTGACTGAATAGCAACTGGGTGCGCTCTCCCGATCAAACAATTCCCGATTTTTACAGTCTTAGATTTTCTTCTCTCAAGTAACATCTGATTATTTTACCAATTTACTTATGCGCTCTCCATAAAGCCTTAAAATATCATTATAAGTAACAAAGAGCGTCATCCCGATTAATAAAACAAAACCAATCGTGTTAATTATCTCTTCAGTTTTAAGCGCTAAAGCTTTTTTCCGTATTTTTTCTAATAACAATAAAAATAAATGTCCGCCGTCAAGTATTGGTAGCGGCAAAAGATTAAAAATCGCCAAACTCACGCTCAAAACGGCAATCAAATGCAATAGTGCAATCCAACCTAATTTCGCCGCTTTAGAAGTAATAAAAAAAATCCCTAAAGGCCCGGTCATCGAATCACGCATGGAAATTTTTCCACTTACCAATTTCCACAATCCCTGATAAGTCATTAAAGTCAGAGCGAAGGTTTTTTCCAAACCTAAATACGCCGCGATAAAAAAACCGTGCTTCACTTCCAGAATTTCATCGCTGGGTGTAATTCCCAAAATCCCCAGGGCTTGTTTCTTTCCCGATTCTTCAGTTACCACCTTATCTTTAAGCACGACCTCAAAATTTAAATTTTCACTCTTGCGGCGCACCTCCAATTTAACTTTATCACCGGCTTTAATTTTATGAATCTCCTGTTGCAGATCCTCCCAATAATTAATTTTCTTTCCCTGAATCACGGTAATCTGGTCTCCCACTTTTAAACCCGCGATCTGAGCGCCGTAACCATCCATTAGTCCGCCCACTTTAGTAGTCAGGCTGGGATAACCGATGAAAAATATCAACCAAAAAAATAAAAACCCTAAAATATAATTTAAGCAAGGACCAAGAAATATAATCTGAAATCTTTTCCCGGGAGATTTAAAAAAATACTCATCTGGCTTGCCAAGATATTCCGCCTGACTATCCCCGGCCATTTTAACAAACCCGCCTAATGGAATGAGGCTAATACTAAATTCGGTCGCACCAAGCTTTTTTTTAAAAATCTGCGGCCCGAATCCTAAGCTAAATTGCTCAACTCTAACCCCATTTTTCCGCGCGGCAATAAAATGCCCAAACTCATGCACAATAATTAATAAACTTAAAATAGCGATAAAAATTAAAACCGGAATGATCATCATATTTTTATTTTAAAACTTAAACGCCGGGCTTCTTCTTTTCCCCAGGCATCCGCGGCTAAAATTTCTCTTAAATCCGGATGCGTTATTATTTTATGCCGACGCATAACTTGTTCAACAATCCTAGGAATATCTAAGAATTTAATTTTCTGTTTTAAAAAATTATCCACGCTCACTTCATTAGCAGCGTTTAATACCGCCGGCAACGTACCCAATTCCCGAGCCGCTTGGTATGCTAGGGCTAAACAGGGAAACTTAACTAAATCAGGCTTGGCGAAATTCAAGCTTTTTAAACGGTAAAAATCCAGGCGCGCTAAATTATTATCCCAACGCTCAGGATAACTTAAAGCATACTGAATCGGAATGCGCATATCCGTTGCCGAAAGCTGTGCTAACACCACTCCATCGCCAAACTCCACCATCGAATGAATTAAGGCTTCCGGATGAATTAAAACCTTAATTTTTTCACTAGAAACTCCAAATAAAAACATTGCTTCTAAAATTTCTAAACCTTTATTCATTAAGGTCGCTGAATCAACCGTAATCTTTTTGCCCATCTTCCAACGGGGATGCCTTAAAACGTCTTTTAATGTTACCGTGGACAACTTCGAGGGCAGCACCGAATGCAAAGGCCCGCCAGAAGCAGTTAAATGAATAAAACGAATCGGCGCATTTTTTTGTCCTCGTAAAACCTGCCAAATCGCTGATTGCTCACTATCTACCGGCAAAATATTTATTTTATACTTAGCGGCAAGAGTTAAAATAATATTTCCCGCCATTACCATTGCTTCTTTATTCGCCAAAGCGATATCTTTACCGCTTTTAATCGCACTGACAAGCGGCAGCAATGCCGCCGAACCGCTAATCGCCAACATCACCTGATCTATTTTCGGATCTTTTACTAATTCTACTAAACCATCTTGGCCGCAGAATATTTTTACCCCGGATTTTACCTTACCGGAAAGCTTTTTCGCCAACACCACGTCCTTGACGCAAACACTTGACGGCCGAAACTCTTGAATTTGTTTTTCTAAAGTTAGAATATCCGCACCAGCGCTTAAAGCCACAACTTTAAATTTCTCCGGATAGCGACGAATAACCTGCAGCGTATTCTCTCCGATCGAGCCAGTTGACCCTAAAATAGCGATATTCTTCATTTTAAAATCGCACTCAAATAAAAATAAAATACCGGAGCAGTAAATAACAAACTATCGATTTCGTCTAAGATTCCGCCCATACCCGGAATAAGATTGCCGGAATCCTTGACCTGACAATCACGCTTAAGCAGTGATTCTGAAAGATCCCCTAATTGACCCAGTATCCCTAAACCAATCGCCAGTAAAATTAATGGCCCATAATCAAAGGGGAGAAAAGACTTGCTAATCAATCCACCTAAGAAACTAAAAAACAACCCCCCCAAAGATCCTTCAATGGTCTTCTTCGGGCTAATGTGCGGCATT
>CAIVOB010000159.1 GCA_903907475.1 Candidatus Omnitrophota bacterium | reverse complement strand
TTCGGCTAATTCAAAATTAATTTTTAACCCTTCAGAAAGCTGCTGCGTTAAACTATTGCCCCCGAGAGTAAGAATTTGAATATCCTGCAATAATCCATCCTTAAAAATTAATAATTCCGTAACATCGCTTCCCAAATCACAAAAGAGACTCAGGCCTTTTTTCTCGTTCTTACCCAAAACAACTCTACTTGTCGCCAGCCCCGAAAAAGAAAGATTCTTTATTTCATAACCGGCTTGATTTACGGCGCGATTCAAACTTTGCAAAGAAGCCAGGCGCGCACAAACTAAATAAAGATCTACTTCCAACTTATGGCTATACAAACCAATGGGGTTAATAACATTACTTTTAGAATCAATCGCATAACTGGAAGGAATGACGTGGATTATTTCATCTTCCAAATTAGAACCCAAAATTCGCGCCTGTTCGTTAGCCGCGGTAATGTCGGTGGAAGTAATTACTTTATTGCCTCTTTCTGCTAGAGGAATAATCGCTTGGCTGTGTTTAGTGGAAATATCCTTGCCCGAAAAATTAGTATGAATAAATTTTATTTTTGATCCGGATTTAAGTTTTAAATTTTTTATTAATTTACTCAAACAGAGCACCAGCTCCGTCGCGTCAACAATAATTCCCTCTTTTACTCCCGCAGAAGGCAAAAAATCAAAATAAATATTTTCAATTTTATTTTTCTTAACTAAAGCTAAAGCCGCGGCAATCTTTTGCGAACCAATGTCGAGCGCACAAATATAACTATTATTTAACATTATTTAGTTTTATTACCGGCTCCTTAAACCGGAGGTCAATATAATTGATATTTCCCCATTCCTTACGCGCCTGTATAATAACGCCACCAAGAATCAGCATTTTTTCTTTAATATTTTTATTCCCCAGCCGCACTAAAAAACCACTCCACTGTGTTTGCGCAGGCATTAAACTATAGTCTACCAAGCGCGGGGGAAAAAGCACAAAAAACGCCGCGTTCTCAAGATTAGTTAAATCAATTTTCTTTAATAAAAAACCGCTAAAAATTTTATTAGCTTTAAATTCCTTTAAAATATCTAAAGCTAAATCGATTTCCGGGCGATTATATTTAATTCCGGGTTTAGGACCAAAAATCTTGGTTTCTAAACCATAAATTAAGGGCAAATCCTGCGCGGCTAAAGCCGCATCCGGATAAAAAAGTATTCCCTGCTCATCCAAAGCAAAATTTTTATAAAACTTAACTAAAGCTACCGGTTGTCTTTTCAAAAAATCAATCACCAAGCTATTAGGAAGAAGACGGGAAAATCTCACCCGGCGACAATCCGCGCAACCTAAAATCACCCTCCTAGATTCCTGATTCAAATTCAAGCGAAAAATATTCTTACCTTTTAGATAATCAAAAGAGTCTTGAGAATTTCGCACCACAATTTGTTTTACGGTGAAAAAATCAGCAGTCGTCAAAAGTTTCCAAATATAACTTAAAATAAAAGTACCACTCAGGAAAAGTACTATTAAACTAACAATTAATTTAAAAGGTAACTTAAGCTTTTGTTTTCGCATATGCTAATTCCAATAATTTAAGGCACAGCTGCCCAAAATCAATTCCCAGGGTCTTTGCCGCTTTAGGTAATAAACTGGTCGCCGTCATTCCGGGAATAGTATTAACTTCTAAAATAAAAGGAGTATTATCCTGACTTAAGATAATATCCGTGCGTGAACAACCACAACAACCTAACAGTTGATGCGCCTGCCAAGCGGCAGCTTGTAAACGTTG
>CAIVOB010000158.1 GCA_903907475.1 Candidatus Omnitrophota bacterium | reverse complement strand
GGCCTCGGGATACCCGAAAATACTCAAGCTCCATTGGCTAAAACCGACATTCGCGTAAAAACCACAAATTGCATTACCGTATAAGCTAACTTTAAAAAACTTCTAATGCACGCTTCACAATATCCTCCGCACAAAATATAAACTAAGCTAATCTTATATGTCGAAGGACTCGGGTACTTTCTTTTCTTGCTTGACTTAAGAATTTTTGAGGGTATAATTGGGGAGTTGTTTAAAAAAAATTAAAAAGGAGATTAGAATGGCCAAGATTAAACGAGTTTTCGCGCGCGAAATTTTAGATTCACGAGGCAATCCGACAGTAGAAGTGGATTGTCTTTTAACGAATAGTATTTTAGGCCGCGCGGCAGTTCCTTCCGGAGCTTCTACTGGTGATAATGAGGCCTTGGAATTAAGGGACGGAGATAAGAGTAAATATATGGGCAAGGGAGTGCTGAAAGCCGTCAATAATGTTAATACTATCATTAATAACGCGGTTAAAGGGCAAGCCGCGGATTTTGCTAAGATTGATAAGCTTTTAATTAAGCTCGATGGCACGGAATTTAAATCTTCCTTGGGTGCAAACGCGATTTTAGGGGTTTCGATGGCTGTCGCTAAAGCTGCTGCTTTAGCCAAAAAACAATCACTCTATAAATTTTTAGGCGGTGAAAAAGCTAACATTCTTCCGATTCCTTTAATGAATATTTTAAACGGGGGGATGCACGCGGACAATAATTTGGATATTCAAGAGTTTATGATTATGCCTCAAGGCGCGCCGACTTTTTCCGAGGCTTTGCGCATGGCGACGGAGGTTTTTCATAACTTAAGGTCAATTCTAAAATCTAAAAAACTTTCCACTTCCGTCGGAGATGAAGGCGGATTCGCTCCTAACTTAGGCTCTAATGAAGAAGCTTTAAGTTTAATTATTGAAGCAATTAAGAAGGCCGGTTATATTCCTGGAAAAGATATTTCTTTGGCTTTAGATTGCGCCGCGAGTTCTTTCTGTAAAGACGGCAAATATAATTTTGAAGGTGCATTAAAAACTTCCACGGATTTAATTAATATTTATGAAGGCTGGTTGGCGCGTTATCCGATTTTGTCGATTGAAGACGGCTTGAGTGAACATGATTGGAGCGGTTGGCAGGAAATGACTAAAAGAATCGGAGATAAAGTGCAATTAGTGGGAGATGATATTTTTGTCACTAACCCTAAGATATTCAAAAAAGGAATTGCAGAAAAAATTGGTAATGCTATACTAATCAAAGTTAATCAAATCGGCTCGCTTTCGGAGACTTTAGAGGCGATTGCTATCGCTAAGAAGAATAAATATCACGCCATAATTTCGCATCGTTCGGGTGAAACGGAAGATACCACGATCGCGCATTTAGCAGTCGCTACCGGCGTGGGGCAGATTAAAACCGGATCTTTGTCACGCACGGATCGCATTTGTAAATATAATGAGCTCTTGAGGATCGAGGAAGAGCTGGGTAAAAAGGCAGTTTACGCAGGAAGAGCCTGGAAAAAATAAATGCTCGCGACGTTAAGAAAAGCACTTTGGCTTTTTGGCTTGGCGGTTTTTTTGTTAGTGATATTTCTACCGGGATATATTAAGCTTCAGGAGTCCCGGGTTAAGAATCGCCGCACGGAAGAAAAGTTTCGCAAGATGGCGGTCGAGAATTATTTGCTGCAGGAAGAGTTAAGGCGGGTGCAGAGTGATCCGATTTACCAGGAGAAGCTGGCGCGGGATAAAATGGGAGTGGTGCGCAAGGGTGAGATTCCGGTAAAGATTTTTTCGGAGAAGAAAAGATAACTATAGTTTAGAAAAAATAGTGTTACAATATAGTTGTTCTTTAAAAAGTTTCGCGGGGTGGAGCAGCCTGGTAGCTCGCAAGGCTCAAATGGATACAAAGCTTGGTTGAATTTTTAGTAAAGAGCGATGGGATTTGTTATCCGATGGGCTCTTTAGCCGGTAACGGTTAAAGGATAACCTGTCAAATTCGGTGAAGCCTTAATTTGCAAAGGTAATACCGAGCCAAGTTCACCAAAATTAGTGGTGAGAAGGTGTAGAGACTAAACGGCAGGGACCCGTCAAAATAATTTTGGCGGGCCAAGATATAGTCCAGACTACGAATCCAGTATTTATGGAGCAGCGCAAGCTGAAGTAGTAAGCATAACCTTGAGGTCGTCCGTTCAAATCGGGCCCCCGCAATTTTATTGTAAAAAGCGAAGACTTTAGGTATTGAGTTTTCGCTTTTTTATTTATTAAGTTATTTGTAATCTTTGAATTTATGATAAAATATAGCTGTAGGTAATTGTAGTGGGAGTGTAAATATAAGGAGGAACGTGGAAAGTAATTCTAATAATCAAGATCAGCGTAAGTCTGAACGCTTGGACACGGCGTTTACCCTTATCTACCAGGTGGAAAAGCCGCTGGCGTTACGCATGGAATTGGGTTTTACCAATAGCATTGATGCGTTAATGCTGGATTTAAGTGACCTGGGGATGGCAATTATTACGAGGCATGATCTTCCCGTCGGGACGCAGTTATGTATTAAATTTAATATTATTGATTTACATTTAGAGGGCGACGCGCGTTGGCAGCCGATGGAGATTACCGGGCAGACGGTTTCTAATATACTTTTGCCGGATTCTAGCCATAGAATCGGGATGCGGTTTGATCGGATTTCAGAAGCTGACAAGCTGGCAATTAGTAATTTTGTGCGACGTAATAAGTTGCTGGCTTAACTATTAAGGAGGGAAAAATGGATAATGTTTCTAAAACTGCAAACAAAGAATTAATGGCGCAAGCACGAGCCTCTTTAAGCGGCGCGTGGTGGTTAGCTGTAGGAGTGATGCTGGTGGTCTTTGTGATTTTGGGTGCGATTGCATCTATTCCGAAGGCCGGAGTAATTGGCTCATTACTGGTTGCCGGTCCGTTTTCTTTAGGATTAGCTATTTTTTCATTGGCATTAGCGCGGAAACAAAATCCTCAATTTGGGCAAGTATTCGCGGGGTTTAAAAAATTTGGCGTGGCGCTGGGGGCGTATTTATTATTTATGATTTTTGTTATTTTATGGTCACTGTTATTAATTATTCCCGGTATTATTGCGGCAATTTCTTATGCCATGACTTTTTATATTATTGCCGATGATGATAAAATCGGGCCATTGGAAGCAATCCGCAAGAGTAAAGAGTTGATGCGGGGAAATAAATGGAAATTGTTTTGTTTGGGCGCCAGATTCATCGGTTGGTTTTTGTTATGCTTGCTTACATTTGGGATTGGAGTTTTATGGTTGTCTCCTTATATGAAAGTGAGTTTTGCTAACTTTTATGATGATTTGATAAAAAAAGAAACGGTTTAAATTTATTTTTAAGCAAAGTTATTTTTTATGATTGCAAAAATTTGGCAGCAAAAATATAAATTATTCGCAATAAGTGCGATAGTTCTATTAGGTGCGCTTATTTATTCCAATACTTTTTATGGCGCTTTCCACTTAGACGATATTCCTTCCATCGTTAAGAATCCCGCGATTAAAAATATTACGAATTTACAAGCGATTTGGAGTTTTCGGCCGACCCGGTTTATTACCTATCTTTCACTCGCGCTTAATTATGATTTTAGCCGGTTAAATGTTTTTAGTTATCATTTCGTTAATTTAATCGTGCATTTAAGTTGCGCGATTTTGGTCTGGTGGTTGACGTTGTTGTCATTTTCGACGCTGGTCTTGCGGGGAGAAAAAATTGCTAAAGATGCCAAATTGATCGCACTTTTTACGGCCTTAATTTTTGTGGCGCATCCACTGCAAACTCAGGCGGTAACTTATATTATTCAACGCACCACTTCTTTGGCAACTTTGTTTTATCTGGCGGCGTTATGTTTTTATATTAAATTTAGATTTTTGCAACCGCAGGGAGCAAGAAAAGAAGCGCGCGAATTTTATTATGGCGCTTTGCTTATGGCAATGCTGGCGATGTTTACGAAAGAAATGGCCGTCACTTTACCTTTTATGATCTTACTCTACGAGAGGAGCTTCTTAAAAACTAAAGAAAAAATTAACTGGAAATATCTGGTTCCTTTTTTTCTGTTGCTGGCGATTATTCCCTTGACGCTGTTTTTGACTAAAGCGGTAGATTTTACCAGCATGAGCTTGATCGCGGAGGAACCGACTCGGATCTCTTTTGGGGAGTATCTTTTTACTCAGTTTCGAGTGATTGTGACATATCTGAGGCTGCTTTTTGTGCCGATAAATCAGAATTTAGATTATTATTATCCCATCGCGAAGAATTTTTTCACGCTACCGATTATGGCGAGTTTTTTTCTTTTAGTGGCGATTTTAATCGCGGCGGCAAAAATGTTTTCTAAGTATCGGTTGATGGCATTTGGTATTTTTTGGTTTTTTATAACACTGCTTCCGGAGTCCAGTGTCATTCCGATTAAAGATATAATTTTCGAGCATCGCCTTTATTTGCCGTTGGCCGGATTTAGTATTTTTTTAGTGAGCGCGATATATTATTTATGCGAAAAAAGAACTGGGAAGTTAATGGTTGTTGTGATGCTGGTGATAATTTCTAATTACGCGCTTTTGACTTACCGAAGGAATTTTATCTGGCAAGATGAGTTTACTTTATGGAATGATGTGGTGCGTAAATCACCGCAGAAAGCCCGGCCTTATAACAACCGTGGGACAATTTTTTACCGACAAGGCAATGCGGCTTTGGCGATCGCGGATTTTACTCAGGCGATTAAAATTTATCCTAATTACGCGGATGCTTATTATAATCGCGGAACAATTTTTGGTAAACAAGGCAAGTTTACGCAAGCGCTTGCGGATTTAACTCGGGCCATCGCGATCACTCCCAATGACGCGGAGATTTACAATAATCGCGGAATTGTCTATTATCAACAAGGCAAGTTTGCTCAAGCGATAGCTAACTATAGCAAGGCGATTGAGATTAATCCTAATTTTGCTTATGCTTACGGTAACCGCGGGGTAGCTTATTATTTGAGCAAAGAATACGCTAAGGCTTGGGCGGATATCCATAAAACAGAAAATTTAGGACACGTGGTGGATGTTAAATTTATTAACGCGCTCAAGCAGGCCTCCGGGAAACTAGAGTAGGCAGTGGAGGAGAAGAAGAGCTACGAAGAGATGGATATTTGTTTAATTTGTGGTAAACTTTAAGTGGAAAAGGGGATGATCAGGTTAATGAGTATAAAGTCAAAAAGAGGTTTTAGTTTCGCGGAAGTGATTTTAGCGATTGCGATTATGACCTTCGCATTGGTGGGCATTTTGGGCACGTATTTAACTTGTATTGCTTTAATTTCTACTTCGCAAAATGTTAATGCCGCGACGAATGCCGCGACCGGAGTAATCTCGGAAATACGCAGCACGCCCTTTACACAAGTAATTGATGATTTTAATGGTATGACTTTTACGGTTAATGGAATTCCTTCAAGCCTTGGGGTAGTTTCTATCGATGACTCTGTGAATCCTGAACTTTTGGAAGTAACGGTGGACGTTAGTTGGCAACAAGGGGGAAATGCGACTAATTCAGCGATCCAATTAAAAACGCAGGTGGCGAATCGATGAAAAAGATTAAAGGCTTTACTTTGGTGGAGGTTTTACTTTCGGCGGCGGTGATTAGTATCTTAGTTTTAGCGTCCTTTTCGGTTTTAGAAGTCGGCCAGGGAGCGTGGTTTAGCGGAGATGTGCACGCGGAATTACGCAAAGAAATTATTCGCGCCTTTATGGCGATGGAGCGAGAATTAAGCCCAACCCGGCCGGCACAACAAAGCGTCCCTTTTGGAGAATCCCGAACCGCAATTACTTTTAAAATTCCGCAGGATAGCAATGACGCCGATACCACGATTTTGGACTCATTTGGTTATATAGAATGGTCAGGTAATATTAGTTATGCTTTGGATGGCAGTAATCAAATTATAAGAACGGATCCTGCGGGGGCGACGCAGGTTTTGGCGCGCTATATGACAAGTTTACAGTTTTCGCGTTTTAGAAATAATCCGGCATTACCGCAAGATCTTTTGATTATTAATCTTACCGCGCAAAAGACTTCTAGCGTGGGTAAAGTGGCTTCTGAAACCGGGCAGTTAATTATTAGGATGAGAAATTAAAGATGAATAATTTATTTAATAAATTTAAAAATCATAAGGGATTCGCGATTATGGTGGTTTATTTCGCGATTTCAGTGTTGTTGATTTTTTCCGGAGTATTTGTGAATCAAAGTATGAGTCAAAATAATATTGCTAATGTTTATAAGCGGCAGACTCAAGCCCTCGATGCTGCTGATGCCGGATTAGATCATGCTATTATTTGGTTGCGCGCGCAGGGCGCTCCTCCGGTCGGGAACTACACAAATCCTTGGGGGTCAACGCAAAACCTAAGTGGAAGTTATAGTGTCGTGATTACGGATCTGGGCTTGGTCGGAGGTTCTTCAACTATTCGTAGGTACGCGGTTGTTTCTACCGGTACCTCCGGTAATATGAGCCGGGTTTTAAGAAATTATGTGCAGGTCGATAATTATGCGCGTTATATTTGGTATACCGACCGGGAAACCTTTAACGGCACAAATATCTGGTTTTGGAGTCAGGATAGTTTGAATGGGCCAACACACACTAACGGGCATTTTAATATTTATGGTAATCCTGTTTTTGGCGGGGAAGCGCGCTCGGTGGATGATTATATTCGGTTTTATAATAATGGCAATAATGTTAATTTGAGTCAGACGACCAATGCTCCTTATGATAATCCAAATTTTCAACAAGGGCTGACCTTTGGTGCGGATCAATCGACGATGCCGAGCACTGCTTTGTCTTTGCGTTCCGCGGCTTCAACTTCCGGAATTTATCTTACCGGGGATAGTACGGTGGTCTTAAACAGTAACGGGACAATTAATGTCACTAATAATAATAAAAGCCCAAAATGGAATAATAAGAATATGGCGTTACCTGCCAACGGCGCGCTTTTTGTGAATAATGGTAATCTTACTGTTTCCGGGACGCTTAACGGCCGGTTGACGGTGGGGGCAAGTAAGAATGTTAATATTGCCGGTAATATACTTTACGCTTCTGATCCGTTGACAAATCCCAGCTCGGACGATACTTTGGGGATTATTTCTGAAACCGATATTGTTATTCCTAATAATGCCGCGAATAATTTAACTATTGATGCCTGCTTGATGGCTTTAAATACGGCTTTTTATCTTCAAGATTGGGATAGCGGTTCGCCCAAGGGAACTTTAAATATTTTTGGAGGAGTGATTCAAAAAGAAAGAGGGCCGGTGGGGACTTTTAACGCTTCTAACGGACAAAAGATTACGGGATATTCCAAATCTTATGCTTATGACGCGCGCTTGATTACAGCGCCTCCGCCTTTTATGCCCACGACCGGAGATTTCATTACTTTATCTTGGGAGGAGATTTAAAGCATGAAAACCAGGAATTTCTATGCGTTTATTATTCTTGCCGTGATTATTATTGCGATATTAATTTATAGTAGTAGGGTGGTGCAGCCTCAGAAACTTGAAGTGAATGAAGCGCCAGTGGTAGAGCAGCCAGCCCCGGTAATCATGGAAGAATCCGTAGCGCCAGCTTCTTTATTACCTCCGGTGGTTACGGTGATCAAACCGGCAGTGAAGAGGGAGAAAGTGCTTCCGGAAGCAAAACATTCGGAAGAGATTATCGTCGGGGAGAATCCCGCTCCTTTAGTGAATGAAGCGAGTGCTGTTGCGGGGGGGCAAAACTCTAGCGCGGCAACTGATGAGCCGGCTGCCGGGATCACGCGGTTGGGTAAATATCCTACTCCGGAGAGGGCTAAGGAGATGAACTCTAAAGGGATTATTATGTATTAATTAAAATTTATATTCAGTAACAAGCAAACCCGCTCTTATAAAGCGGGTTTTTTTCTTTTTGGGTCCCTGCCAGGAAGTTAGCGGGTCCCTGACTGCCGTCAGGCAGGCTGTCTTGACTTGGTTTTCGCGGGGACGCTTATTACGCCACAACTAAAAAATTTTGTCTCACGGGTCCTGCCACTGCGGCACCCTGTCGTGCTCGCTTATGGCTGCGCGCGACAGGGGACCCGCCTCCGTGTCACCCGTAGATTAAAATTTTT
>CAIVOB010000157.1 GCA_903907475.1 Candidatus Omnitrophota bacterium | reverse complement strand
TCCCTAATTTAAAACTTTTTCGAAACTTTCAAGAAAAAATTCCTTCCCAGCGCAGGATAAAAATTAACCGCTCCGGAAGTAGAATTACAAACACCATATTCATAATACTTTTCATTAAAAATATTATTTATCCCGCCGGATATTTTATAATCATTTTTTTCAAAAGCCAAATTAGTATCCACGGTAAAAGATTGCTTTAAGCTTGGCCATCGATTCGCTTCATCATTTATAAAGCGCCGGCTACTTAAATAATTAAACACACACCCTAAGGAAAAAGCATCTGTAAAATTATGGACTAGGCTCAAATTAAACTTATCTGCTGAAACCATCGGTATGTTATTCCCCTTATATCCCCCATCTTTAAATACCGCTTGCTCAAAAGTATAACTACCACTTAACTTTAATCTCCCTGGCAACCTAGAGCTAAACTCTACTTCAATACCTTGGTGTCTGGTTTGATCGTAATTTTCATTTGCGCCATAACCAAAAACACCACCTTCCGGATTATAATAAAGTTCATTCTTTATATCCATTAAATAACCTGAAACGCCAAGATCCAAAAAATCATAAACTTTATGATGGAAGCCAATTTCATAATTTTTACTATCTTGCTGCTTTAAATCAGGGTTAAACTCCCCCCAGGCAACATATTCATCAACAGCCGGAGAACGAAACCCTTTACTATGATTAATATAAATATTCCCTTGATCATATCTATATGTAAGGCCGACATTATAAGCGGTTGGTTTCAAGCTCATCTTAGAATCAACGGGTAAATAATAACCCGAATAATCATTGCAGTTAAAATCATATTTTATATTTTCATAGCGATAACCACCAGTAAGAATAAATTTTTTAGTTAAAGCAAGCTCATCCTGAAAATATAAAGCTTGCGATATTTTCCTCGTGTAATTGTCATTTTGTTTAATCAGTAATAAATTAAAAGCATCTGAATTAAGGTCATACCTGTAAAAATCCAGACCGAAAATCGCCTTATTATTAAATAAAAATACTGCCTTTTCCAAAACATATTTCGGATTAAAACCAAGCGTACTAATATGAGACTTAGATATTGGGGCGCCATACCCACCATTAGCTTCAGCCAAGTCTGAAAAAGTTTGGCGCTGACGCAATGAAGTATCAAATGAAAACTTACCAAAATCACCCGTGGGCTGGTCAAAACCTAATCCAAAATAATAATCAGTATCTTTAGCATGGTCATCACCATAAGCGGAATACCGACGATTAAATTTAGCTAAATCGGTACTAGAAAGAGCCCCCGGTAAGCCATACTCTGATTTACTATAGCCTTGGGTAAAACGTAAATTAGTATTAGTCGGCTCCAACAAATAATCAAGATTAGTAGAAAAATTAGTGCCCTTAAAATATGAATTGCTCCGATATCCGTTGGTAGCATTATTGCTATAAGAAAAAAGGTAATTAAATTTATTTTTCGTACCGCCTAAACTTAATCCTTCCTTATTCATACCGTAACTGCCATACTCAGTGGTCAAATCTACTGACAAAGGCTTAAAAGAACCTTTTTTAGTAATAATATTAATCACACCGCTGACAGCGTTATCACCGTATAAAACTGAACCAAAACCACCTTTTAAAACTTCAATTTTTTCAATCTGGTCTAACGGAATCTGTGTCCAGCTAACGCCTGACATATCCACTTCATTTACACGTCTACCGTTTACTAACACCAAAACATTAAGCGCTGCCTGTTCTCCAAAACCCCTAATGTCAACGGTAGCTTTAGAGCCATTCCCTGACCAATCCCTAACCACGACACCGGATAAATCCGATAATAATCCCACTGTTGTTGAAGCACTGGATGAAGCTATCTGCTCTGAACTTATAACCGCTAAGCTCGCAGGAACATCACCTAAGCTTTCTCCATAACGATAAGGAGTAACCACAATCTTATCCAAATCCACATCCGCGGCATAAGAAAAAACAAAAAACTCTAAAATAATTAAAAATGAAACTAAAAATTTTACTACCAACCTATTGCTAAACATCTTTTCTCCATTTTCTTAAGACCTGCAAAAAACAAAAAGCCCTTGAGTCTAAAATATTTTAGTCTCAAGGGTTATCCCAGCTTTCTAACCCATTATAAGCCTGTCCGCGGGCTTAAAATGTACTCGTACGAACAATTTGTGTTTAGCTAGAGAGGTCTTCTGACTTCCTCGCCTTTTTAGTTTGCCTTCCCATCCATAGGACAGTGGCTTGATACTTACCAAAAGGTTCTAAATTCCTGAGGTTACAGCAGCGGGAACTGTAGCCGATTCACACGGCCTTCCCTGGCTCTAATAAACGTTAACCTAGAATACTTATGGCTTTGGCTAACAAAAGCCAAACCATAAATCTTCTAATTTATAAAAGAACTTTTGCTAACTTTGTATTACGAACTTTGGAAGCAATAAACTCATAAGCTCCAAAGAAAACTGCCGCATAAACTAACGTCGCAACTGTAAATGTCCGTAAAAATGGTAGCCCTAAAATATAACAATTTAATAATCCTTTTAAATTTTGCGGATACCAACCCATTGCCCAGACACCAAAATTTGTCACCAAATAAAATAACACTGAAGAAACAATTGAGGAAGAAACTATCCCTAAGAAAGTTTTATGATTTCTAGCCCAAAAGCCCAGCAACGTCACGAGCGCAAAACTCCCCCAAGTAAAACTAACCACATTATGCATCCCTAAAAAAATATCACTGATAACCATCAATAACAGCGGAACAATCAAAGCTTGCTTTTTATTCAAATACACTCCAGCAAACAGAGCAATCGCCGCCACTGGAGTAAAATTAGGGAGATGCGGGATAAACCTTAATAATATTCCAAACAGAATTAAACTCATCGCTAACATCTTGCTGCCTCCTTTTAATATTTTTAATAGTAATTTAAATCTCTTTTATTGTCAAGCGATCTTTTAATGAGCGCCTTTAAAATTCTATCCCCCGGCGCGCCTTAATACCTTTAGCATAATAATGCTTTATCGCTTTAACTTCACTCACCAAGTCCGCTAACCTGATTACTTTAGGATGCGCGTAGCGTCCCGTAAGCACTAATTCTATATTTGGCGGAGCATTTTTAATCATTTTAAGCAAATCTTTTAAAGGAATTAACCCTAACTTTAACGCAATATTAATTTCATCAAGAATTACGACCTGATACTTTCTTCGAAAAATAATCTCATTGACTCTTTCAAATCCCTTAAGCGCCAACTCAAAATCAATTTTTTCAGGAGCTTTTTTAATAAAACATTCTCTACCAAACTGCTCAACTTTCAAATGCTTAATCTTTCCTAAAGCTTTAATTTCATTGTAGCAAAGCCCTTTAACAAATTGAGCGATATAAACTTTTAAGCCCGCTCCAGCTGCTCTTAAAGCCAACCCCAGCGCGGCAGTAGTTTTACCTTTACCATTTCCCGTGTAGACTTGGATCACTCTGTCACCGCCTTCTAGCTCATCATCTCTAAAACACACAAAACCGCAACAATCAAAACATTCCTAAAGTTTCCTGGTAAATTCTTTAAATATCAAACGCAAAAATCTTAAAGTATCAACGAGAGGATTAATTTGGCTTTTTTCACCAGAGTAAATTGTTCTCACCGGAATCGATTCAATTTTAAAACCCAAATGCGCAGCGCGAATTAAAAGTTCAGATTCAGTTTCATATTTAGAGGTCGATAAATTTATCTTTGTAAAAACCTCTTTTTTAATTAAACGAAAACCACACTGCGTATCCGGAATATATTGCTTCGTCAGCAATGAAATAAAACCCGACATAAAACGATTTGTCAAAATACGTAAAAAAGGCATGCCCTTGGTCATCGCCATGCGATTACCAACAATAATTACGCACGCTGAATTTTGTGCCCGTTCAATAAATGCCGGAATATCCGCGCTTGCATGCTGACCATCACCATCCATAGTAATCAAAGTATCAAAACCCTGCGCAATGGCAAAATTATAACCTTTTATTAAAGAAGCGCCTTTGCCCAAGTTTTTAGAATTACGTAAAACCTCCGCCTGACAATCCAAAGCGATGCTCGCCGTTTCATCAATCGACCCATCATCAATAATTATTACTTTATGCCCAAGCTTGTGTATTTGTCTAATTAGGCCACCAATCGCTTTAGATTCATTAAAAGTTGGAATGATTACGCAACTAAGCACTTTGATTTCCCTCTTTTATTCTTTCTTGATTGTGGTTTTAGAAGCCAGCGGAGCCCAAAACTCTCGAAAAACATACCATTGATCGGGATACTTAGTAATATAACTCTCAAAAATATTTTTATAAATTATAACTAAGCTTTCCAGATCCTTCTTTTTATCACCGGAAGGATTAAATTCAATCGGCTTCTCAATTCTCAAGGTAAAAGTATCGTCCAAATTTCTAAGCATAAATCCAGGAATGATTTTGGCTCCGGTCATTAAACTTAAAGCCGCCGGACCTTCCGGAAAATGCGTTGGTTGCCCAAAAAAAATTAATTCAACCCCTTTTTCGCTAAAATCCCGATCCCCGACTAAAGCGACCATATGATTTTTACGAATTTCAGCGATACAACTGCGCACTGCTTTACCCATAGCGATGACCTTGACCCCTTTGCGATTACGCTGCGCGTCAAAAAAATCATTAACTTTTTTAATTTTATGCGGTAAGGCCACGGCCCAAAAAGGGTAACCTAGTTGCGCCAGAACTACTCCCCCAAGTTCCCAATTACCCAGATGCGCCGTTAAAACTACCACTCCCCGGTTGAGGGCCAACGCCTCATCAAAATAATGCAAATTTTCAAGTTTTACATTCTCACCGATATAACGCAAATTTAACTTCTCAAAGCGAAAAAAATCTACCAAATATTTCGCGAAATTTCTAAAAACTTTAACACTAATTTGTTGTAATTGACGATTAGTTTTATTAGGGAAGATCACTCTTAAATTACCTTGGAC
>CAIVOB010000156.1 GCA_903907475.1 Candidatus Omnitrophota bacterium | reverse complement strand
GTGTTTATGATAAGGCGCATCCGCATGCTTAGAAAAACAGAAAAACAGAAAAACAGAAAAACAGAAAAACAGAAAAACAGAAAAACAGAAAAACAGAAAAACAGAAAAACAGAAAAACAGAAAAACAAAGTTAGTTATAGGATCGAGAGAAAATGTTTATAATTTATAATCTGATATTTTTTATTTTTTTTATTATCTATTTGCCGGTTTATTTACTGCAAGGTAAGCTTAATCGGGATTTTTTAAGGCGTTTGGGGTTTTTGCCTAGGGGAATAAAATTTGAGCATCCGATTTGGATTCACGCTGTAAGCGTTGGAGAAACCAACGCGATTCGGGGCTTGATCGAGGAATTAAGGAAAGCTTATCCCGGGAAACAGCTGGTTATTTCCTGCGTCACGGCAACGGGTTATAAAGTTGCCCAAGGTTTAATTAAAAGTGGTGACTTTTTAACTTATCTTCCCTTGGATTTCAGTTTTATTATTAAACGCCTGATGCGTAAGGTAAATCCCTGTTGCTTTATTATCGCGGAAACCGAGATCTGGCCTAATCTTATTAGTGGTTTATTTAAACAGAAAGTTCCGATTATTATAATTAACGGCCGGATTTCGGATCGTTCTTACTCTGGGTACCGAGCAATTAAATTATTTATTAAGCCGATTTTAAAGAAAATAAATTATTTTTGCGTGCAAACTGATGTGGATGCTTTACGTTTGAGAAATTTAGGAGTGGAGCGAAGAAATATTCAAGTTACCGGAAACATGAAGTTTGATCTGAACTTGAGCGCGATTAAGGATCCCGGAATTTATCGTGCGAAATTATGGCTTAGTGATGATGATAAATTATTCGTTTGCGGAAGCACACATCCACAGGAGGAAACGCTTATTTTGCAGGCTTATAAGGAGGTTGTGGTGGTTTTCCCGCGGCTTAAACTTTTAATTGCCCCGCGGCATCCGCAGCGCGGTAAAGAGGTGGCGAATTTAATTGCCGCTCAAGGTTTTATGCCGGTATTTATTTCGCAAATTTCCGGTGCTTGCCCGACTTGTATTAATAAGCCAGTATTTATTTTGGATTCTATTGGCGAGCTTTTAAATTATTACGCCGCCGCGGATGTAGTTTTTGTCGGAGGGAGCTTAGTAAAAACCGGGGGGCATAACCTGCTTGAGCCGGCGAGTTTTAAAAAACCCATTATTTTCGGGCCGGAGATGTTTAATTTTCGCCAAATGCAAAAATTATTTTTAGAGCACAAAGCGGGATTAATGGCGAATAATGCGCTAGAGCTTACCCAAAAAATCAAGGATATTTTAAGTAATAATTTGTTGGCGCAACAATTAGGGCAGGCGGCTTTTGATTTAATTTTACGTCATCAAGGCGCGAGCAAGAGAAATGTTAGTCTAATAAAGCAGTTTTTAAATCAAAAAGAGAGGTAGTTATGTCTGGAGATATTTATTTAACGCAAGAAGGTTATGAAAGATTTGTGAGCGAATTGGAGTATTTAAAGACCACTAAACGCCGGCAATTGTCTAAGGCTGTTGGCGAGGCGCGCGCACATGGTGATATTAGTGAAAATGCGGAATATGACGCCGCTAAAGATGCTCAAGGCCATAATGAGTTGGAAATTAAGCAGCTAGAGGATAAATTGGCGCGAGTGCGGATTTTAGATAAAAATATTCCTTGCGACCAGGTGCTGATTGGCGCCAAGGTGAAATTAATCGATCAAGACACTGATGAAGAAATAGAGTATTTGTTGGTTTCGGAACTCGAGGCGGATTTCGAACAGAATAAGATTTCCGTTACTTCTCCGGTGGGCGCAGGTTTGCTGGGGCATAAAGAGAATGAAATTGTGCAAATTAAGGTTCCGGCAGGAATTTTAAAATACAAGGTTATTAGGATATCACGCTAAATTCTTCTCAAGGGGAAAAATGAAAAAAATATTTAATTGGCAGGTTAAATTAGGGATAATTTTAATTTTATTGTCCGCGGCAGTTTATTATTTGCATTTCTTAATTTTTCATGACGCGCGGCATATTTTTATTTATCTTATCGGCGATATTGCTTTTGTATTTTTAGAGGTATTTTTGGTGACTTTAGTTTTGCATAATCTTCTGGTTTATCGGGAGAAACAGGCTTTGTTAAAGAAAATGAATATGGTGATTGGTGCGTTTTTTAGCGAAGTCGGCCGGGAGCTGATTAAACATTGTTTGACTTTTGATGCTCAAAAAGAAGTTTTTACACAGAAACTAGTGTTGCCGGTAGAC
>CAIVOB010000155.1 GCA_903907475.1 Candidatus Omnitrophota bacterium | reverse complement strand
GGGGGGGCTACCTCCTAAAAAAATGCACTGTTCGGTTTTAGCGGAAGAAGCGCTACGTTCGGCTTTAAAAGATTATTATCAAAAACAAGGCCGGCCGATACCGTTTAGTGATAAAGCCCATCATCATGACGGCGAGACTTGTCTATAAAATTAGGCGCATTTATGTTGAAAAGCATGAAAAAAGATTTAGGTTTTCAGTTTCCGGTAAGATTGACAAAAACTCGAATTCGTAGTAAAATTCTTAAGCAGTTGAAAATTCAGAAGGAGGAAGACCGAAACCGAAAAAGTAAGATTATTCAAAATAAACTTTTAAGGAATAAGGTTTTTAAGCGGGCGAAGATCGTGATGTTTTATATCGCTTTTGGTGGGGAAGTAAATACACAAGAAATGATTAAGAAAGCTCAAAAAATAGGCAAGCTTGTTTGCGTGCCAGTTTGTAGAAAAGATAAAGAAACGATGCATCCGGCCGTGTTGGCAGGTGAGGCTAAATTAAAAAAAGGTCCTTATGGCGTACTTGAGCCGGTGGTAGAATCTTTAGTTAAGGCTGAAGATTTGGACCTGGTGATTGTTCCCGGATTGGCTTTTGATAAAAAGGGGAGACGCCTTGGCCGCGGCAAAGGTTGTTATGATCGTTTCTTGGCAAAAATTTCCGCAAACACGCCTTCTATTGGTTTGGCTTTTCGTTTTCAAATCTTACCCCGTGTTCCCACCAGCAGTTTTGATGTAAGCGTCAAAGAAGTTATCTTCTCCTAATTTTTTACAAATCAATTTAATTTAGCTTTAACTTAGGAGGAAAGAAATGATTCTTAACATAGTAATCCTGATATTTATTTCCGTGGTTACCGCTTATTGCGGGTATTTCTTAAGAATTTATATTGCCGAAAAAAAACTTAAAAGCGCGGAAGTTGAAGCGGAGCACATTTTAGACGCGGCTAAAAAAGAGGTTCTTGACAAGCGGCGGGAGGCGGAGTTAGAAGCTAAAGACTTGCTCTACCGGATGCGGCAGGATTTTGAACGGGAGATTAAAGACCGTAAATTAGAGATTGTTAATCTGGAAAAAAGATTAACCCAAAAAGAAGAAAATATCGATCGGCGTTTAGATCTCTTGGAGAAAAAAGAAAAAGAAATTGATGCCCGGAATGATGTTTTAAAGAAACAAGAAGAAGCTTTAAAATTAAAAGATAATCAGTTGCTGGCTTTAGTCGCGGAAGAAAAAGAACGCCTACAGAAGATTTCTTCGCTTTCGGCGGAAGAGGCCAAGCAAATTTTGCTGGGGCGCTTAAATGAAGAGTTAAATAATGAAAAGGCAGTGTTTATCCGGCGTCAGGAAGAGGAAGTGCGCACGATCGCCGATAAAAAAGCGCGGGAGATTATTAGCTTAGCGATTCAGCGCTGCGCGGCTGAGCATACGGTAGAATCGACGGTGAGCGTGGTTACTTTACCTAATGATGAAATGAAAGGCCGCATCATCGGCCGCGAGGGTAGGAATATCCGGGCTTTAGAAATGGCGACGGGGATTGATGTTATTATTGATGATACTCCCGGAGCAGTAACCTTGTCCGGTTTTGACGCTGTGCGCCGAGAGATCGCGCGTTTAAGTTTAGAAAAACTTATTTCCGATGGCCGGATTCATCCGGGCCGCATTGAAGAAATCGTAGAGAAAACTAAAAAAGAGATGGATGAAAAAATTCGCGAAGAAGGTGAGCGGGCGGCTTTTGAAGCGGGGGTTAATGGTTTACACCCGGAGATTATTAAACTCTTGGGGCGTTTAAGATATCGCACTAGTTACGGTCAAAATGCTTTGCAACATTCTAAAGAAGTTTCCTTTTTATTGGGAATTATGGCTTCGGAGTTAGGGTTAGATTTCAAGCTTGGCCGGAGAATTGGCCTTTTGCATGATATCGGTAAAGCTGTGGATCATCAGGTTGAAGGAACGCATGCTAAATTAGGCGCGGATTTGGCGAAAAAGTATAATGAATCCGTAGAAGTGGTGGGAGCGATTGAATCGCATCATGAAGAGGCACAACCGCAAAGCTTATACGCGGTTTTAGCGGTCGCCGCGGATGCCGTGAGCGCGGCGCGCCCCGGAGCAAGACGAGAAACATTAGAGATTTATGTTAAACGTTTAGATAAATTAGAATCGATCGCGAATCTTTTTAAAGGCGTGGAAAAATCTTTTGCTATTCAAGCGGGGCGTGAAATTCGCGTGATTGTGCAACCGGAAAAGATTAATGATAATGACGCTGTCACGATGGCCAGGGATATCCGGAAAAAAATTGAAGAAGGTATGGAATATCCGGGGCAAATTAAAGTTACCGTGATTCGAGAGTTGCGAGTGATTGAATACGCAAAGTAATTAAAAAAGGCGAAAAATGAAAGTACTGTTAATTGGGGATATTGTTGGTAGCCCGGGCCGGGAGGCAATAAAAAAATTAGTCGTCCCGTTGCGGCAAGAATTTGCCGTGGATTTTGTGATTGCTAATGCTGAAAACGCTTCCGGAGGTTCAGGGATCACGGCTAAAGTTGCCGCGGAGCTGTTATCTTCCGGGGTGGACGTGCTTACCTCCGGAGACCACATTTGGAAAAAAAGCGAAATCTTTGAACTGATTAATCAGGAGGAACGTATTTTACGGCCGTTAAATTATCCCAGCGGCGCTCCGGGCAGTGGGGCAAAATTATTTAAAACTAAATCGGGCGTTACCCTCGGGGTGATTAATGTTAATGGCCGAGTTTTTATGGAAGCTTTAGATTGTCCTTTTAAAACTGCTCTGAAGGCGGCGCAGGAGTTGGCCAAAGAAACAAAGATTATTATTGTCGATATTCACGCTGAAGCGACTTCGGAAAAAGTAGCTTTAGGTTGGTATTTGGATGGTAAAGTTTCGGCAATTTTTGGCACGCATACGCATATCCAGACCGCGGATGAGAAAATTCTCCCGCGAGGCACGGCTTATATTACTGACGTGGGAATGACCGGGCCGTATGATTCCGTGATTGGCCGCAGAGTGGAAGATGTTTTGACGCGATTTTTGAGCGCGATTCCGATAAAATTTGAAGTCGCTGAAGGTAATGTGCAATTACACGGCGTATTGGTTGAAATTGACGAGGTTTCCGGTAAAGCGCTCTCAATTTTGAGGGTGCAGAAAAAACTTTAAATGAAAAAAATAAAAGGATTGTTGTCAGCTGTAATTTTTTTGTTATTTTTTTCGGTGGTTTATGTTTTCGCGCAAACTCCGGATGAATTAGAAATAGATTTAGATTTTAACTCTCCCGCGGTAATTCTTCCTAAAATATTCAAAGCCAATATTGATTTAAGCGGAATGGGTAAACATCGCGATGCGACTTTTCCGCAGGTATTAGCGGCACAGGAGGTTCTGGACTCCTGGGCAACTGATTTGGGCTGGAATAATTTTTATCGTTTACAGTATAATCTTTGGGAAATTGATGAATTAGCTAAAGATCCGGCAGCGCAAGCTAAGCTTTTAGATAATTATGAGGGAGTAATTAAAAAGATAAATCAAGCCGGGGGAATCATAATTTTAGATTTATTCGGCACGCCTTCGGGTTTGGGCAGGGTCTGGGATAAGAATAGCCCGCCGCATAATTTAAAAATTTATAAAACGCTGGTTAAAGATATTATCCGTAAGCTTAGTGTTGAGAAAAAATATAATATTTGGTATGAAGTTTGGAACGCTCCGGACTTAGCGGACTTTTTCTTAGGCGAAAGAAGTGAATATTTCAATCTCTACCGGGCAGTCGGAGAAGCGGTGAATGAATTACGCGCGGAAACTAAAATTGTGATTCCTTTGGGAGGTCCGGCAGTAAGTTGTTGGTTTGGGAATATTGAACCTAATAATATTCTTACTCCGGAGAAGAGCTTGATTTATGAGCTGATTAAATATTGCGATAGTTATCATTTACCGCTGGATTTTATTTCTTGGCATGCATATTCCACTGATCCGCAAGAAGAAAAACAGGAGACAATTTATAATAAATCATTCGTGAAGCTTCTGCGGGAATGGTTGGGTTATTTTCGTTTTGATGTGCACCTTCCTTTAATTATTGATGAATGGAATTTTGACGCGCAGGCTAATATTTTAGCTCAAAGAGGTAAGCTTGCTAATATTGCTGCCAGTTTTATTCCGGCGCGGATTAAAAATATGTATGAAGCCGGAATTGATAATCAGATTTATTTTTGTTTGGAAGATTTCGGCACGGCGCGCGACCAGATTACGAGAAATTTAGGTGCGGTGGGGATTGATTTGGGGCGTTTGGAATCTAAAGGATACCAGAAATCAATTTATAATATTTTTCAGATGTTTAATTTGTTGGGCAGTGATTTATTAACCACTAAATTTAATGATGAGTTTGTGGGGGTCCTGGCGACTAAATCTCCGGATTATTGCGCGCTTTTAATTTATAATTATTTGGATCCTCAGGGCGCTTTAAATTATCTTTCGCGTAATATCGTTAATTTAAGTATTGCCGAGCGGAAAACGGTCTTAGAAATTGTTAAGTCCGAGCGCATAAAAAAGATTCTTTCCGGACAGTTGGATATTGCTACTTTACGCCTGAGCCCGAAAGTTAAAGCTTTATTTACTCAAGCGCTAGAATTAAATAATCAGCTTAATAAATTTTCGGGGGTGAACCGGAAATTAAAGCTGACGCTTAAAGGATTAAAGGAAATTTATGAGTTAAAACAATATATCGTAGATAGCAGCTGCCAGCGTGATTGTGAGTTTAAAGAAAAGTTGAACAAAGACGTGGATTTTAATCAGGATTATATTGAAAATCTGGAAATTGCTCCTTATTCCGTGCAGCTTTTGGTTTTTAAGAAGAAAATTGTTGCTCCGAAGATTGAAACTCCGGTAATTTCTGAAGAAAAAAAAGAAGTTAATAAAGAAGTTAATAAAGAAACTAGTGTTAATATAGAAGCTAATGTTAATAAAGAAGCTTTGCCAGTAGCAAAAGTGGAATCACCGGTAACTTCAGCAGCAGTAATTCCGGAGTCAGGCCCGCAATTAAAGACGCCGGCTAGCGCGGAAGTTCCTTTAAAATCGACGGAAGATGCTAAAAGTAAATAAACATATTTATACGGTTTCAGAGATTACCCGGGTAATTAAGGACTTACTTGAGGAAAAAGTAGGTGAGATTTGGTTAGAAGGAGAGATTACCAATTTTAAAGCCGCCTCAAGCGGCCATTTTTATTTTTCATTGAAAGATTCAAATGCTCTTATTTTAGGGGCAATGTTTGCTTATGCCAATAAAGGATTAAAATTTAAGCTCGAAGATGGTTTAAAGGTTATTTGTTTTGGAAAAGTAGATGTTTACGGCCCGCGCGGCCAGTATCAAATCATCGTTGATAAAATTGAGCCTCAAGGAGTGGGTGCGCAGCAGCTGGCTTTTGAACAATTAAAGAAAAAATTAGCCCAAGAAGGCTTATTTGACCTTGGCCATAAAAAGGCTTTGCCGATAATGCCTTTTGCGGTAGGGATCGTTACTTCAAGCCGCGGTGCGGCGGTGCGCGATATTTTACAGATCTTGCAAAAAGGCGCTCCGGGAGTAGATGTTGTTATTAGCGCGGTAAGGGTACAGGGGGATGAGGCGGCCGGCGAAATCGCGCAAGGGATTATGGATTTAAATCTGTTTGGGAAGGTGGATTTAATTATTGTTAGCCGAGGTGGGGGGAGTACCGAAGATCTTTGGGCTTTTAATGAGGAATCCGTGGTGCGCGCTATTTATCAATCGGAGCTTCCGATAATTTCTGCTGTCGGGCATCAAATTAATACCACATTAGCGGATTTAGTGGCGGATGTTTTCGTGGAAACTCCTTCCGCTGCCGCGAAGATGATTGTGGACGGAAAAAATGCTCTTTTAGCGCAATTGGCCGGAGCGCGGCATGAATTAAATTTTTCTATCGCCGATAAGATCGGAGATTTGAAAAATAAACTTACTCAGTTTATGCATATGCTCAAAAGCCCGCGCGACCGTTTATTGGAAAGGCAGCAGCTATTAGATGAGTTAAATTATGGCTTGAATAATCATTTGCGGCATGCTTTAGAGTTGGCGCGGGAACGCAGTAATTCTTTAATCCAAAGATTAGGGAGTTTAAGCCCTTTAGGGGTATTAGCGCGCGGTTATAGCTTAAGCGTGCTTTTACCGCGCGAAGAAATTCTTAAAGATGTACGGCAGATTAAACCCGGAGATAAACTTAAAACTGTTTTAAATCAAGGTCAATTTACGAGTGTGGTTGAGGAGGTTATCGCAGATGAAAGAAAAAGCAGTCTTTGAAGAAGATTTAAAAAAATTACAGAAAATTGTGGAAGAGTTGGCGAGTGGTAAATTAACTTTAGGTGAATCGCTTAAGAAGTATGAGGAAGGAATTAAAATTGCGCAATCTTGCGGGCAAACTTTAACTGATGCTCAGCGCAAAGTTGATCTTTTAATGAAAAAAGACGGAAAATTATCTTTGGAAAAGTTTGAGGATTCGAGCGACTTAAAAGAATAATAAAAATGCTACTGGAAAAAATAAATTCTCCGCAAGATTTAAAACCGTTGAGCCTCGAGCAGTTAACGCTTTTGGCGGGGGAAATTCGTCACAGGCTTATTGAGGTCGTTGCTCAAACCGGAGGCCATTTGGCTTCAAGCCTAGGGGCGGTGGAATTAATTATTGCTTTACACTATTGTTTAAATACTCCTCAGGATAAGATTATTTTTGATGTTGGGCATCAGGCGTACGCGCATAAATTATTAACCGGGAGAAATTTAAATTTTTCCACGCTCAGGCAGTATCAGGGTTTAAGCGGGTTTCCCTCTAAAGATGAGTCTGCGTACGATCCCTTTACTTCTGGCCATAGCTCGAATGCCGTGTCTTTGGGGCTCGGTTTGGCTTGCGCGCGGGATCTTTTGCCGAAGCCCGAACAATTTAGAGTCGTGGCAGTCGTTGGGGATGGGTCATTAAGCGGCGGGTTATGTTTTGAAGGTTTAAATAATGCCGGCCACTTAAAAAAAGATATTTTGGTGGTTTTAAATACTAATGAATTAAGCATCGCGCCCAATGTCGGAGCGATAAGTAATTACTTAAATAAAATTATTTCTTTACCGGTTTACAATCGTTTTCATGATAATTTAGAAAAATTTTTAATTAATCGCGGACCCCGGGGCGGCCGGTTATTAAAACTAATGGCAAAATTTGAAGAAGGATTAAAAGGATTATTTGTTCCGGGAATGCTTTTCGAAGAACTGGGTTTTCGATATTTTGGCCCGATTGATGGCCATGACTTAGGTGCCCTGATACGAACTTTAAAAAATATTTTAAATATTAAAGGGCCGCGTATTTTGCATATTGTCACTAAAAAAGGCAAAGGTTGTAGTTTTGCTGAAAACGATCCGATAAAATTTCATGGGATCGGAGCATTTGACGCGCTTACCGGTGAGGTGAAAGTAAAAAAAGTAATAGGAATGGCTAAAAGTTATACTGAGGTATTTGGCGCTAAAATCGCGCGCTTGGGCCAGGTGCATAACCGGATTATTGCCATCACCGCGGCGATGCCGGAAGGCACGGGTTTAAATAAATTTCGTGATTGTTTTCCGGAGAGATTTTTTGATGTCGGAATTGCCGAAGGCCATGCCGTATGTTTTGCCGCTGGTTTAGCGAAACAGGGATTTAAACCAATCGTCGCGGTGTATTCGACATTTTTGCAACGGGCTTACGATCAGATGCTGCAAGAAATTTCTTTGCAAAAATTGCCGGTAATATTTGCTCTTGACCGAGCGGGGATTGTGGGAGAAGATGGAGTGACCCATCAGGGGATTTTTGATTTGGCTTATTTAAGGACGATTCCGCATTTTGTAATTATGGCGCCAAAAGATGGCGCGGAGTTAGAAGCGATGCTGGAGTTGGCTTTAGAATTAGAACGGCCCGTGGCGATTAGATATCCGCGCGCGAATGTTAATTTAGAAGAAAATGTCGCTGTTCCTTTAAGATTAGGTAAAGCGGAATTAATTTCTCAAGGAAAAGATTTTACGCTTATTGCTTTAGGAAGCATGGTCGAGCCTGCCCGGGAGGCAGTCGCGAAATTAAACGCTGAAGGAGTGACCGGAAATTTAGTTAATGCCAGATTTGCCGCCCCTTTGGATTTGGAACTTTTTAAAAACTTGGCAGCAGAAACAAAATTAGTGGTTACGGTAGAAGAAGGCATCCGGAATTCTGGTTTTGGCAGTGCCGTGGCGCAAGAATTAAATCAACCGGTTTTACGTTTGGGTTTGCCTTTAGAGTTTATTGAACATGGCTCAAGAGAAAAATTATTGGAGAAATATGGGTTAACCGGCCTAGGGATTGCCGCGAGTATTCGCCGAGGTTTAAAAATCAATGGCTAAAGTTATAATTAATGTTCAAAAATGTAAAGGATGTTTGTTGTGCCTCAATTTCTGCCCGAAAGGTTTAATTAAAAAAAGTAAAAAATTAAATTTGCGGAGCTTAAATTATGTTGAATTTGATCCTCAGGGAGAGTGTTTGGGTTGCCTGCAGTGCGCGGTGGTTTGTCCGGAGTGCTGTATTGAAATACGGGAATAACAAATATGGGAAAAATAAAAATTTTAATTAGCGGCAATGAAGCGATCGCTCAAGGAGCGATTCAGGCGGGTTGTAATTTTTATGCCGGATATCCGATTACTCCGCAAAATGAGTTAATTGCTTATATGGCTAAAAATTTAACTCAGGCTAAAGGTGTTTTTATTCAGGCAGAGTCAGAGTTAGCGGCGATTAGCATGGTTTACGGCGCCTCTGCGGCAGGAGCCAGAGCGATGACCTCTTCTTCGAGCCCGGGTATAAGTTTGAAACAGGAAGGAATTTCTTATCTTGCCGGAGCGAAGCTTCCGGCAGTGATTGTTAATATTATGCGCGGCGGCCCGGGTTTAGGAAATATCGCTCCGGCGCAGTCAGATTATTTTCAAGCGACGCGCGGCGGCGGGCACGGAGATTATCAAACGCTTGTTTTGGCTCCCGGTTCGGTGCAGGAAGCTTATGATTTAACGCAAACGAGTTTTGATTTAGCGGATAAATATCGCCTTCCGGTGATGATTTTAGGGGATGGAATTTTGGGCCAGATGATGGAACCGGTGACATTATCAGCGCGAAAAATTAAAGTGCTTCCGCTTAAATCTTGGGCGCTTACCGGCTGTCGAGGAAGAAAGCCAAATATTGTTAAATCTTTCTTTTTGCGCGAAGGAGATTTAGAAAAATTTAACCTGGAATTACAAAAAAATTATGCTCTTATCCGCCGTCAAGAGGAGCGTTATGAAGCGCTTTATCTTAAAGACGCAAAAATTATTTTGGTGGCATATGGCTCCATGGCGCGGATTGCTAAAAGCGCTCTCATGCAGCTGCGCGGTTTAGGTAAAAAAATCGGTTTAATTCGTCCGATTAGCCTTTGGCCGTTTCCGCAAAAACCTTTTCAGTTAAAAAATAAAAAAATAAAATTTTTGGTGGTGGAGATGTCTTATGGCCAAATGCTTGATGATGTGCGTTTAGCAGTTTGTGGCCGTCAGAAGGTAGAGTTTCTTGGCCGTTCCGGAGGCGGAGTCCTGAACGAAGAAGAAATTATTAAGAAAGTTCGTGAGCTCGTGAGTTCGTGAGTTCTCGAACTCAAAAATTAAATAATTTCGCGAACTCGCGAACCCGAGAGCACGAGAACTAATTAAAATGAGAACATTTAAGCGTCCCGAATCTTTGTACGATAATTCAACGCACTACTGCCCGGGTTGCGGCCATGGGATCGCGCATCGTTTGGTGGCTCAGGTAATTGATGAATTAGGTATTCGGGAAAAGGTTATTGGGGTTGCTCCGGTAGGTTGCGCGGTGGTGGCTTATGATTATTGGAATTTTGATTGTTCGGAAGCCGCGCACGGCCGGGCTTTGGCAGTGGCGACGGCGATTAAGCGGGTGCATCCGGAAAATATTGTTTTTACTTATCAAGGGGATGGTGATTTGGCGGCGATTGGAACCAACGAAACGATTCATGCCGCTAATCGGGGAGAAAATTTGACGGTGATTTTTATTAATAATGCCGTTTACGGGATGACCGGAGGGCAGATGGCTCCGACGACGCTTTTGCACCAAAAGACTTCTACTTCCCTTGAAGGAAGAAATGCCGCGCTACATGGATATCCTTTAAAAATTTCTGAAATGTTAGCATTATTGCCGGGGGTCTGTTATATCGAAAGAGTGGCTTTTGATAGCCCGCAAGGGATTTTAAAAGCTCAACAGGCAGTAAAGTTAGCATTTGAAAATCAAATCAATAATTTGGGATTTTCATTAGTGGAAATTCTTTCCCCTTGTCCGACCTATTGGGGATTAAATCCTAAAGCCGCGCTGGATTGGATTCAAGAGGTGATGAAAAAAGAGTTTCCTTTAGGAAGGTTAAAATGATTGAGCGAATAATTATTGCCGGTAGCGGCGGCCAAGGTGTGATGCTTTTAGGTAAGGTTTTGGCGCAAGGGGCAATGCTGGAAGGTAAACAAGTAACCTGGTTTCCGGCATACGGCCCGGAAGTGCGCGGTGGGACCAGCCATTGCATGGTGACAATCTCTGATACTGAGATCGGTTCTCCTTATATTGCTAAAGCCGATGTGCTGATAATTTTAAATAATCCTTCGCTTGAAAAATTTAAATCCAGGCTAAAAAATAAGGGCCTTCTAATTTTCGATTCTTCTTTAGGTTTAATTAAGCCCAGTAAATTAATGGAAATAATTCAGTTTCCTTTTACGGAAATTGCGCTTAAGCTGGGAAATATTAAAGTGGCGAATATGGTGGCCTTAGGAAGTTATTTAAGTGCGCGCCAGGTCATTAAGCCGGCGCATATTTTGGAAGTATTCCAATTTTTAGCTCCGGCAGGTAATTTAAAAATTTTAGAAATTAACCGTGCGGCTTTAGAAGAAGGAGAGAGGTTATAATTATGGTCAGAGTAAGATTCGCTCCAAGTCCGACGGGGAATTTACATATTGGCGGAGGAAGAACGGCATTGTTTAATTGGCTTTTTGCTCAATCGGCTAAAGGAAAATTTATTTTAAGGATTGAAGATACGGACAAAGAGCGTTCAAAAAAAGAATTTGTCGATGAAATACTCTTTAGTTTAAAATGGTTGGGTTTTAATTGGGATGAATTATACTATCAAAGCCAGCGTTTTGACCGTTACAGGATGCACGCGGAAAAATTACTGCAAGCGGGTAAAGCTTATATTGAAAAATCTCCGGAAGGTAAAGAAGCGGTAATTTTTAAGGTTACACCGCAAAAGATTAAAGTTGAAGATTTAATTCGCGGGACGATCGAGTTTGATTCAAGCTTAATTAAAGATCAAGTTTTAATTAAATCTGATGGCACGCCAACCTATAATTTTGCCTGTGTGGTTGATGATGCGGAGATGAATATTACGCACATTATTCGCGGCGATGATCACATTTCTAATACACCGAAACAAATTTTATTTTATGAGGCCTTAGGTTTTATTTTGCCGCAATTTGCGCATCTGCCTTTAATTATGGGTATGGATGGAGGCCGGCTTTCAAAAAGAACCGGAGCGACCGCGATTAGTGATTATCGTAAAATGGGCTATCTTTCTGAAGCGCTACTTAACTATCTTCTCCTTTTAAGTTGGGCTCCGGGAGATAACCGGGAGATAATTAGCTTGGCGCAGGCAATTAGTTTATTTAAGATAAAAAATGTTAATAAAACTTCCGCAACTTTTGATTTGAAGAAGTTAGATTGGGTTAATAATCAATATTTAAAGTTAGCGGATCCGGAGAAATTAGCGGATGAGTTAATTCCGCTGTTGGTAGAAAAACAATATATTAATAAGGATAATTTTGATCGCGCTTATTTATTAAGTTTAGTAAAATTATTTCAGCCGCGGCTGCCTAGATTAAATGATTTTGTGGACTGGGCGGATTTTTTCTTTTTAACGGAACCCGCGATTGATGAAGCCGCAAAGGTTAAATATCTGAGCCAAGATTTATCCAAAGAGTTTAAATTCTTTATTCAGGGGTTAGAGAAATTGCCTAGTTTTGATATTGCGAGTATTGAGGCAGCTTTTCGGGAGTTAGTCTGTCAGTTAGGAATTGAGGCAAAAGCTTTAATTCATCCGCTGCGCGTGGCTTTGACCGGTAAAACTATCGGGCCGGGGCTTTTTGAGGTTATTTATTACTTGGGCCCGGAAAGAAGTAAGCGCAGGTTAGAAAAATGGATAAAATAAAGGGAAAAATTATTTTTATTACCCCCTTGAAATTAGTAGTGAAAGTGTGTTATAGTTACTTAACAAGTTTTTAGTGAGAGGCAAGGAGAAACTACCAGCGGGCAGGCAATGCCCAGGCGAAAAGCCAAAAAATTTCTCCTTGCCCGTTTTTTTGGTTTATTTTTAGCTTTCCAGCCCTTTTTAATAAAAGAAATTTCAATCTGTTTTTATCAAATTTCTACCTTTAAATACGGATGTAAGTTGTTGTGCTACAGCACTATCTGATTTAGTCTCGTTAATCCGATAATTGCTGGAAAAAAGAAAGCAAAAGAAAACCTTTTCTTTTGGGTATTCCTTTGCCTTGACAAGTGGTGCAATTAGTGTTACATTTGAACACAGAGTGGGAGTCTTTCCTTGGGCGATTTTTGTAGGAGGGTTAAAAGATGATGTTACTGAACCGGATAAGACCAAGGAAGAGTCTGTCCGGTTTTTTTATTGTTGTGGGAGGTCAATGGTGATAAAACAATGGCAATACAAAAAAGTTTAAAATCCCTGGTTATTAGCCTGGCGTTAGTAGTTTCCGGAATTTTCTGTCATCAGGCGCAAGCGGCTTTTGATTTAAGTTATATGCTTGATGAGGGAGGTTCGCGGCTGGAATTTGACCGCACTAATTTTTCGCGTGCGATAACTTTTACCACTTTAAATGATACCGGCAGCCGTTACGAGATTCGTCAGCGGATTGAAAGCTCGCTCAGGAGCCGCGATAATCCATCAGTTACGATTAAGGATGGCTTTGTCGTGCGCGGATTTCGCGGTTCGAATAAATATGGTGATTTACGCCTTCCGACCGGAGACACAATAGTAAGAAATGATGAGCTGATTTATGTTTCCAATCCCGCGGGTGCGGCGGATAGTTTTACTTTAGTATATGCTATTGCAAACGCGCAGGAATTGGCTCCCGGATATTATACCGGCCGGATTAGTTTAGTTTTAAATCCGATTGGTTCATCGCAGATGCCGGTGACAAAAGTGATTGAGGTGTATGTTACGATTCCTAATGATGGAGGATCGCTATCGGTTTCCGTGGCTCCGGCAGAAGGAGCAAGCGCGATTATTATTAACCCTGCAGATGAAAATGATTTGCGGGGTGCCGCTAATGCGGTAGTGACGATCAATAGTTCTTTTAACGGCCCATTTAAGATTATGCAGATGCTTCCCGGGCCGATTCAGTCTCAAGACGGTAAATTGCTGGATAATAATAGTTTGCTTTTTAATATCCCTGACGCTAAGACCGGGGTAGCGGTAAATCAGCCGACCGCCCTTTCAAGTAATATTCAGACCATTTATTCTTCGCGGCCGGATGGCAGCGCGGATAAAGTTTTTTCCATCGCCTATTCTTTAGCCGATCCATTAAGTTTGGTTGCTGGTATTTATCATTCGCGGATTCAGTATTTGTTAGAATCTTCCGGTAAGCAAGTGAATTTAGGAGCCCTGGATTTAGAAATTCGTCAGGAGAGGATCTTTGAAATTTCTATTTCTCCGCAGGATCAGCGTTATAGTATTGATTTTGCGAATCTTAAACCTAGTGAGGGCCCGCGAACTAACGAAGTCTTAATCGAGGTAAAATCCAATCTTGGCCGGCCATATCAGGTAACGCAAAATGTGGTTTCGGAATTAGCAAATGCTAGTGGAGATAAAATCCCCGCGCAGTATTTTTCTTTACAGACGCTGGCTGAGAATAATACTAAAGGAAATTTAAAGGTGGCGAGTAAAATTCCGGTCGAAAAAAATAATTTATTATTTGTTTCGGATTTGTTTGGCGCGCCTGATAAATTTAAGGTCATTTATGAACTAACCTGCCCGGTTGATTTAAAGGCGGGTAATTATTCATCGCGTATAACTTATACTTTAACTGAGATTTAAAGAGGGGGGAAGATGTTAAATAAGCATAATTTAAAATTAAAACGATCAACAAAGGAGGAGGTCAAAATGAAAAACATACTTAGATGTATGGTTTTTGTGGTGGTGGCTTTTTTTGCCACAAGTGCTTGGGCGGCGGTAAGTGTTCCTATTACTGTAAACGCTACTGTTCCTACAGTCACTGGCGGGTTAACGGCTACGGTGAGTAAAGTTATTGGTACAGTCTGGACAACCGCAACGTCGATTAGTTTCGGAACTTTGGTTTTAGACCCGGTAAATAAAATCTTTGCTCCGTCTGACAAAAGTTATTTTGCGGTTGATGTTGGTGTCGCGGATAACTCGGGAACGGTTTGGACCGTGACGCATACGCGCACGTCGTTAGCTAGTGGTGCGAATAATTTGAATGACAAGGTCAACGTGACTTTTGTCAAGCAGACCAGTTCCACGGCGTCTACACCGTTACAAGCGGTGAGTTTCGGTAACAGTAATAATGTTGCTTATAATAAAACAGCGTTAGCGGGTGGTTGGTTAAGAATCTATTATGGACTTGGTACCGGCGGTGGAACAGATCCAATCACGGGACTTCCGAATCCTCCTGATAATTCAGGCGTGACACCGATTGGTTTGGATACTCCGGCAGGGACATATTCTGGTACGGTTACAATTACTATGACCCCGTAATTGATTAATAGATATAATTGTAGTACAATATTCTAAAGGGGGAATTTTGTCTGCTCTATTACGTATTATAGGTATTTGCTCCTGTCTTGTTGGTAGCTGGTTTGTTTCTGCCGCGCAAGCGGATAAAGTGCCTTTTATGAATCAGTCGAAAATTCGAGTGGTAGTTTCTCCGGGAGAACGCTCTTTCGGAGAAATTACGCTCGATAATCCGACTGCCGAGAGTAAAAAAATGCGCCTTTACCTGGAGGATTGGTATTATCTTCCGGGAGGCTCAGGAGCCAAAGAATTTCTCCCTCCTAATTCTACTCCTACTTCAGCTTGTCCTTGGATAACTTTTTCTCCAGCAGATGTCACGGTTCCCGCATTTGGGAAGCAACAAATAAACTACGCGATTAATGTTCCTCCCGGTGCAACCGGAGCGCGTTTTGCGACACTTTTTTTTGAGACTCTCTTTAGTAAGGGAACCTTTTTAGATTCCGGCCGTTCCGCGGGGCTGGATGTAAATATTAGAGTGGCGACTTTGTTTTATGTTGAAGTAAAAGGCACGATTGAAAGAACCGCTAAAATTAACAATTTGAAAATCACGCCTGCTAAAGAGGAAAAAGAATCTTTAGACATTGTATTAGATTTTGAAAATACCGGTAATACTGATATTACCACTGCCGGAAGTTTTAGCTTAATGAATAATGAAGGCCTCGTCAGCGCGCGTGGGGCATTTAATAGTGTTTATGCTTTTCCGGGAGGGAAAGGAACTCTTTTGGGCACCTGGAAAGGTAAGATTCCCTCCGGTGATTATAATTTGGTAATTACTGTTGATTTAGGAAAAGCGCTCACTGACGCCGGTATTGGAAGAGGGCCGCTGGTGACCAAAGAAGCTACGGTGACAATCGGAGAGAACAACCAAATTGTTCAGATCGGCCAGCTTCAGTAATATGTTTCCTCTTGCTGGGAGGTCAGCCAAAAAATCTTACCGCAACACTAACATCCTACTGGTTTTTAGTTTATTTTTTTCTATCCTTATCACTCCACATTTAGTTTTTGCTTATAGTCAGATTGCCGATTTTCTTTGCGCTGAAGGTATCAAAAGCTTAGATCAAGGTGATTTTTCGCAGGCCGAAGATGATTTTAGCCGCGCGCTGATCGCGGAACCGGATTATCCTCCGGCAATTTATTATCTGGAGCTGTTGCATACCATGTCGGGTAAGGCCGTTAGTAAAATTATAAATAAAGATACAAATTTTCCTGCTTCTTCGACCAAGTTGGATCGCCAAGTAGTTATGGAAAATGCCTTGGACAAGGCTAAGGTCAAAGATACTTTAGAAAATGATCAAGGACTCAACGCGGCGGATATTTTTATTCCTGAAGTAAGTGTTAAAAATCAATCTGCTGGAGCGATTGCTGAAAAAAATTCTCCTCATAGATATTTACTCAATGACCCAAGTTTAGCTCTCCAGCAGCCGATTGAAATTCAAGAAGGTAAATATATTATTATCCGTGGTAGTAACATTAAGCGTTTTCTCGTGGTGCAACCGGAAATGCTCTATGTGGAAAAATTAAATGATCATGAAATTTCTGTTTTAGCTAAGAGCAGAGGGCAGGCGACAGTAATTATTTGGGATGATTCCGGCCGCACAAGTATAGAATGCACCGGGATTATGCCGATTCCAGATTTTCCGACCTTAGAAGAGACGATGCGTAAGGAAGAGGAAACGATGGGTAATTTTAGGCTGCGTTATAATTTAGATTGGTATTCTTATTATACTGGGCGCAGGCTAGAAACAATTGAGCGTAATGGAAGCTACTCTTGGATTCATAATTTACGCTTGGACGGAGCGACTCCTTATGGTTTACTTGACGCGGGGATTACTGAGCGTACTTTACCCACGACTACAGATATGACTTATATCAGCGCTGGCTTGACGAATGGAAAGTTGGGGGATTTTCAAGGATTTAATTTACGGGCCGGAGATTATAATCCCGCTTATAATAATTTGGCGCTCCCGGGGGTAGATTTGAGAGGCGTTTATTTTTCTTCGCCGGCTTTTAATAATAAACTTTATTATGGTATATTTTGGGGAAGAGAAAACGGCGGGCGTTATGGGACATTGGCGATGGATACTTATAAAACTAATTATGCTTTTATTAGTGGTTTTAATTTAAATTTTTCCCCGGTTACTTGGCAGAATTATAAATTTACCGTTGCTCATGGCTGGGGGCGCGATCGGCAGGATTATCTTAAAGATTATGGTTATGATCTTATTGGAAGTTGGAATTTTAAAAATTCTGGTTATACTTATGAGATCGCCAGCGATACTAAAAATTTAGCGCAGACATTTACCAGCCGTTATAATGGTGATAAACTTTACGCGAATTTACAATTTAGAGATATTGATAAGGAGTTTGTGAGTATTACTGGCTCCGGATGGCGACAGGGAGAATTCGGGGCGCTTTTAAATTTAAACTATCGTCCGATAAATAAGCTTACCTTTACGCAGCGCGTTGATATTTATCGTGATCGGCTTTATCCGGCAGAGGAGAATCCTAATCGTTTTAATGAGAATCTTGATACTACATTGACATATCAATTAGACCCGCTTACGAGTTTGGAAGCCAATTACACGCTGCAAAATGATTTGGGGGAATTATCACAGTTAAGGTATCAGTCTTCCGGAGTTGGCGCTAACAGGCTATTTTCATTATTTGGTAAAGAAGTTTCAACCTACTTTACATATTCTCACCAAGTGAATCAGAATTTTTCCGCTCCGAGCCTAGATTATACTAACGAGAAATTTTACGCCGGGTTACGTTTTAATGTCATCGGAGCTTTATATTATTACTTTAATCGCGAATTGAATTGGCTCAGTGAACGTGATACTGGCAGTCAAACGCGGCCTAATGTTACCGAGACCGGGTTAGATTGGTACGATCGCATTGGAAAATCTCCATTTTGGGGATCAATGCGCTTTACTTATCGTGATGAAGAGCGTGCCAATTCGCCGTTATCATTTCTTTCCGGTGAAGATTATATCGAGGGTTATGGGGAACTTTCTTTTCGGCCTGCTGATGGCCAGGAAGTTTACGCCAATGCCCGGGTGAGAAATATTTGGAAAGAAAATCCCACCGCTACTAGCCGGGTAGAGGCAAGTTTTAACGTCGGGATGAAGCTGCTTTGGAATACCGGTTTGCGTTGGGACGCGGTTTCGACGATTCAGGGTTATGTTTTTAAAGATTATAATTCTAACGGTTTGTTGGATCGCGACGAGCCTCCGGTTTTTGGGATTAAAGTTTGGTTGGGAAAGAATAAATCTCAGATTACCGATGAACTGGGATATTTTAAATTTGTTAATGTGCGGGGTAAGGCCGCTTACGTAACTTTAGATACTGGCACTTTGCCGTTAGGTTACATTCTTACCGTTCCGGTCACTCAAGGAGTTCCTATCGCTAATGCCTCTTCTTCGAATGTTTATTTTGGGATTACTTCACGTTCCGAGATCCGGGGTATAGTTTTTGAAGATTTAAACGCGGACGGCCAATATTCGTTGGGAGAAAAAGGCGTTCCCGGGGTAGCCATAACTTTAGATGGAGATAAGACTGTTACTACTGGCGTAGATGGCAGCTACATTTATTCGCAGGCACTTCCCGGAGATCATGAATTAACGGCGGACTTAAATTCGATTCCCGTTTATTATTTACCTTCCATCGTCCTGAAAAAGAAATTCCCCCTGCAAGAGGGGGAATCTTCAGTTTGGAACCTTCCTTTACGTAAAATACAGAAATAGGAGGAGGGGGTGTTACCGCGTATAAATGGTTTTTACTTCCGTGGTAACTTTTTCTCCTTGGGCAAGAAGGGTTTCTTTACGCTCCTCCTTTTCTATAACTTCTTCTCCTAATGTGGCAGCAGAATTTTTGTTGGCCACATCTTGTCTTTGATAATTTCTTAATGATACTTCTGGAACTCGCGCTGGAGAATTCACTCCTGGAATAGCAGGAATGGTACAAGACATACTAATCGTGACGCTCTCGCCAGCCCAACTCGTGGAAACCATTAAAAGGACCAGCAAACCCGTTAAAATCTCGATTTTCTTCATCTTACGCCTCCTTGCCCATTAAAAAACCCCGTTTATTTAGAGCCGGGGCCAAAAAAAACCCTAAAAGGATATTTTAGGGTTCTCATCCTTTGGCAGTGCAGCCCTCCGAAAACTTTCGGAGCTGTCACTTTGCGCCCCAGCATTACTGCTAGTTAGCCTTTTTCAAAGCTGTTCCAGATTGTATAAAAAGCTTAACATATATTTTGGCAAATTTCAAGAGCTGGGTAAAAATATTTTTACAGCTCTAAGCTATTGCCAATACAATAGTTATCAATAAAGGGGACGGTTCTATTTATTTGTTTTAAAAGGCCTCCCCCGATGTTCTCGTTTATTTTTTGCATTATAATATTCTTGTGATTTAGTGATAAACAGTTGGCTTCCGATATATAATTTCTTCCGTAGTACAATTGAATTTATCGCCTTATCATCAATTATAAAATTAATATATTGTTTTTGTCTTGTTGGCGTAGAATCTGATAATCCAAGGTATGCCGGATTTGGAACAATCAGCTCATCTTGTTTTCCATTGGC
>CAIVOB010000154.1 GCA_903907475.1 Candidatus Omnitrophota bacterium | reverse complement strand
GATTCGCCACTAAATGATGGAAATAATAATGACATAGTTGGCGGGTCGCAAGCCACGCGGTTTTAACCCGTGGTTAGACCCGCTAAGTAGAATACTCTAAAAATACTCTAAAATAAAAGAAGGAATTTATATAAGTCAAATTTTTCGTAATCCACACGAAGGTTATGGCTATAAGTTTGGAATGTTTATCGTCGCGCCAGTTTTTGATTTTAATCAGCAGTTTACCGGCGAAGTTGCGCTGGAGATCAATATGGATTCTATTTATAAATTTATTCAAGAAAATACCGGTTTAGGAGAAACCGGAGAGACGCTGGTAGTGCGGCAAGAAGGAGATCACATTCTGTTTTTAAATCCTTTACTCCATGATCCGCAAGCTGCTTTAAAAAGGAAAGCATCTTTCGGAGATAAAGCAGCAATTCCGGCGCAAGAAGCTGCGAGTGGCAGAGTTGGCTCTGGCATTGTGAGAGATTATCGTAATGAAATAGTATTAGGTGCTTGGCGTTACATTCCTACTTTAAGTTGGGGGATAGTGGTAAAAATTGATTTGCAGGAGGTTTTAATTCCGATAACTAGATTAAGAAATCGAATCGTAACATTTTATTTCATTGTTATTATTTTGATTGTGATTATATCAGCAGTGATAGTGAAATTAGTTTACAAGCCGATTCAGATGTTGCATAAAGGTGCGGAGATAATTGGTGGCGGTAATTTAGATTATAAGGTCGGCATAGATTCAAAAGATGAGATTGGTAAATTGGCGCGGGCTTTTGATCAGATGTCCGAGGATTTGAAGATCGCTCAGGAAAAACTCGTCCGAACCGAGAAGTTATCCATTATTGGGCAATTGGCTTCGAGCGTGGCTCATGAATTGAGGAACCCATTAGGAGTAATGAAAAATGTAGTATATTATCTTAATATGCTGGATTTGACCAAGAACAGTCCGGAGCTCAAGGAGAATCTCAATATCATTAACCAAGAGATAGAGAATTCAGATAAGATTATGACAGATCTTTTGGAATTTTCTCGCTCCAAGGAACCTTTATGGCGTTTGGAAAATATTAACCTCATTCTTAAGGAAATATTGAAACGGCTGATAATACTACCTAACATCGAGTTGAAATTAGAATTAAGAGACGGCCTTCCGGAGATAGAGGTAGATGTTTTACAGATGCAGCAGTTATTTTATAATTTAGTTAAAAATGCGTTGGAGGCGATGGATAAAGGCGGACAGCTTAGAATTAAGACTGAGCTCGAAGATAATGCTTTTGTAGAGGTATCGATCTTAGACACCGGTACCGGGATTTCCAAAGAGAATATAACTAAGATTTTTGAGCCGTTATTTTCTACTAAAACCAAGGGGACGGGTTTGGGACTTTCCGTATGTGCGTCAATAGTGGCAAGTCATAATGGCAAGATACAAGTTGAGAGCGAAGTGGGAAAAGGTACTGTTTTTATAGTCAAGCTGCCAATTAAAAGGGGGTAAGATGGAAGGAAAAAGTATCTTGATCGTCGATGATGATGTGAATTCTTGCGCGACATTAAAAAAAATTTTGGCCAAAAAAGGTTATGCAACGCTTTGCGCGGAGAACGGTTTTCGGGCTTTGGAACTAGTAAAGGAAAAAAAGATTGATGTTATTTTGATGGATATCAAGATGCCGGTGATGAACGGAGTGGAAACTTATAAAAAACTTAAAGCCATAAAACCGTGTATTAAAGTAATTTTAATGACTGCTTTTTCGGTGGATGATTTAATTAGGGATGCGTTAAAGGAAGGTGTTTACGCTGTAGTGCGTAAACCTTTTGATCCCGAGATAATTATAAATATGATAGAAAAATCAAAGCATGGAGCGTTGGTGGCGATCGTGGATGACGATCCGAATATCTGTACAACCTTAAAGAGTATTTTGGGAAGAAAAGGTTACGGAGTAAACACTTGCTTGACCGGTGAAGAGGTTATCGCTTTGGCCAAAGAGAAGCGGCATAATATATTTTGCGTTGATATGAAACTCCCGGTTTTAAACGGATTAGAGGTATATTTAGAGATTAAAAAAATAAACCCTAAGGCGATAGTAATCATGATGACCGCCTATCGCCAGGAGATGAATGAGCTCATTAAACAGGTTATGGAAAATGGCGCTTACAGTTGTCTTTATAAACCGCTTGATATGGATGAAGTGATTAAAATAGTAGATAAGGTCTCTGAAGAGATGCGTATATCTGAAGTTTGAGCGCTCCAGAGGGAGAGAATTATTAAAAGGAGGGCCGATGTTTAGAATTCTTATTATTGAAGATGACATAAGTTCAGCCAGAGGGCTGGCGAAAATACTGTTAACTTATGGCTTTGAAGTCATAACGGCGATTGATGCTTGTCAAGGGCTTTCACAGACGTTTGAAAAAAAACCGGACTTAGTTATTTTGGATTTAATGTTGCCTGCCGGAGGAGGGCTTTCGGTTTTAAAAAATATCCGTTCTTCTTCGCAAATCATGAATACACCGGTAGTTGTGATTAGCGGCATGAGTGATGAGGCGTATAAAATAAGTATCGCCAAAGAAAAAGTTGATGCTTTTTTAACAAAACCTTATGATTTTCAGGAATTAAATACTATTATTCAAAATATTTTAAGCAATAAAAAAGCTTAAGCAAGAAACACTTTTTTTCTTTTTTCTGTAATTATACTTAAGTACAATTGATTAAAATTTAAAAACTTTTAAAATATTATCGTGAAGTTTAGGATGGCTAAACCTATGGTAATTTATGTGGAATTTAAGAATAAAAGTTTTCTTTAGCGATTAACGGGTGTTGACAGCAATGTTCATTTCAGAAAGGGAAAGAAGGAATTATTATGATTAGGCAAAAGTTTAATTATTAACTTTGTAGCAAATATCTGAATTATTTTTCAAGTATTGACGAAAAGTTTCTGTTGACAGAGCTT
>CAIVOB010000153.1 GCA_903907475.1 Candidatus Omnitrophota bacterium | reverse complement strand
GGAGAGCTTCGAGGATGTATTGGAAACCTTGTTGGAGCCGGAGCGTTATATTTAACGGTGCGGGATATGGCGCTTGAAGCGGCAACGCGCGACCCGCGTTTTCCTAAATTAAGTTTAAATGAACTGCCTAAAGTAGAGATTGAAATTTCGGTGCTCTCGCCGTTAGAAAGAATTTATTCCGTTGATAAAATTGAATTAGGAAAACATGGCGTCTTAGTGCGCCAAGGGAACCGCAGCGGAGTGTTTCTCCCTCAGGTAGCCAAGGAAACCGGATGGAGTAAAGAAGAGTTTTTAAATCAACTTTGTTCTCAGAAGGCTGGATTAGCTCCTGACGCCTGGAAGGATAAGTCCACGGAGCTTTATACTTTTAGTGCCGAAGTTTTTTCAGAAAAAGGAACTAAGGAATGATGCGCGTTTATTTAGAAAAGATCATCCCGAAAGATAAATTTATTATTTTTAATGAACCGGATCAGTTACACCATTTGAAAGATGTTTTAAGAGTAAAGGTCGGAGAAAAAGTGGCGGTTTTTGATAATTTAGGCCAGGAGTATATGACCCGGGTTTGTGAGATTAGAAGTCAAGATCTTAAATTAGGAATTATTGCAAAAAAGACGCGGCAAGATATGGGATTAGAGATTACGGTTGCTTGTGCTATTCCTAAGCAAGTAAAGTTTGATGATATTGTCGATAAACTTACGCAATTAGGGGTAAGCGTTATTATCCCGCTCTACACGCAGCGGGTGATTGTGCGCTTAGATGCGGAAAGAAAAATCAGCCGCACTTTACGCTGGGAAAAGATTGCTTTAAGCGCGGCTAAGCAGAGTCAGCGTAATATGCTTACTCTCGTTAAACCGGTGATGGATTTTAAGGATGCGCTTGTTGCGGCGCAAACATTCGATTTAAAATTAATTCCGACATTAGAAGGAAATCGGGAAAGCTTAAAAGTAATTTTTAAAAAGTTAGATGTCAAGATTAAGCGCGTAATTGTTTTTATTGGTCCGGAGGGGGATTTTACTTTGGAAGAAATTGCTGCTGCCAAAGCAGCCGGTTTTCTACCGATTACTTTAGGCCAGCAGGTTTTACGCGTTGATACCGCGGCAATTGCCGTGGTGAGTTATTTAAAATTAAATGAAGTTGATTAATTCTCTAACTTTACGTAAAGGTAATGGTGAACGCCCTAAAACCATTAAGTTTTTTACCTTAGGTTGTAAAGCCAACCAGTATGATACTCAGAGCATTCGGGAAAGATTCTTAAAGCGAGGTTTCCAGGAGACGCTCCCGGGTAAATTGGCGGATTATTTTTTAATTAACACTTGCACCGTTACTTCCGGCGCGGACCAGAAATCGCGCCAAATTATTCGTCGTTGTATTCAAATTAACCCACAAGCAAAGATTATCGTCACCGGATGTTTGGCGGAGCATGATTGGAAGCTATTGGCAAATATTCCGGGGATTGATTTAATCGTCAAGAAAAGTTTTTTTCCTGAAGGGGTGAGTAGTTTTAGCCAGCATACGCGGGCTTTTTTAAAGATTCAGGATGGTTGTAGTAATTTTTGCACTTATTGCAAGGTCGCTTTAGTGCGCGGGAAAGAAAAAAGTAAACCGCTGGATCAGGTATTAAAAGAAGCGCAAGCCTTAGTGGCGAATGGTTATCAAGAGATTGTTTTAACCGGAATTTGCCTGGGAGCATACGGCCGGGATTTCATAAAAAAGATTGATCTTGCCGATTGTTACGCGCGTTTAGAAGAAATTTCGGGTTTAAAACGCATAAGGTTAAGTTCTCTGGAAGCCGGAGATATTTCTGCTAAATTACTTAGGCATTTAGCGCACAGCAAAAAATTTTGCCGGCATTTGC
>CAIVOB010000152.1 GCA_903907475.1 Candidatus Omnitrophota bacterium | reverse complement strand
CGTAAATTAAAGTCGCGGTACCAAAAACCACGCCGCTTAAGATACTATTTTGAGTATCTCTGCCAATAAGCGCCTTTGGCAATGTCAATTTTACCTGCGGTAAAAGGGCAGTTTTTTCATGTAAAGCACTTAAAGACATCTCCAGGCCCGGAAAAATTAATCCCCCCAGGTAAGCGTTGTTTTTAGAAACGACGTCTAAAGTAATCGCGGTACCGGAATCGACAATTATCGCCGGATAACCATAAATATAACTTGCCGCGTAGGCGCTTACTAAGCGGTCCTGTCCGACTTGTTTAGGCAAACGATAACGATTTTTTAGCGGAACTTTTAAATCTCTTCCTATAATATAAGGCTTTCTTCCTCCTAATAACTTCAAATCCTGTTGCAAATTTTTTGTTAAATTCGGCACGACGCTGCAAATAACGCTTGAAAATAATGATGAAACGCCTTTTATCTTTTTTGTTAAAATTTTTTTATTATATTTTTGTGTCGGGATATCAAATTGTTTTTTCAGGAGTTTGCCCTGGAAAAAACCAAAAGTGATATTAGTATTACCGACATCAACTGCCAATAGCATTTTTAAACTCCTTGAGCTTATCTCTTAAACGCGCAGCTTCTTCAAATTGCAAATTGCGTGCTGCTAACTCCATTTCATATTCTAGCTCAGAAATATATTTGCGCAACTGGTATTCATCCTGTTTTTCTCCGGTTAGATTAGCGACGAAATCTTGAGCTTGCATTAAATCTTCGATTCCGGAGTTAATGGACTTACTAATCGAACGGGCGGTTATTTTATTTTTAAGATTAAAAGCTAATTGTAATTTTCTTCTCCGGGAACTTTCAAGGATCGCTTTTTTCATAGAAGCAGTGATAGTGTCCGCATACATAATCACCGTGCCATGAAGATTGCGCGCCGCGCGGCCTCCAACTTGAATTAGACTCGTGGTGGAACGCAAAAATCCTTCTTTGTCAGCATCCAATATCGCCACTAGCGACACCTCAGGCAGATCCAATCCTTCGCGCAAAAGATTAATTCCGATTAAACAATCAAATTTTTTTTCACGTAATTCTTTTAATATCTGTGAGCGCTGGATGGTTTGAATTTCAGAGTGCAAATATCTGACTTTAATGCCTTTTTCCGTCAAATAATTCGCCAGATCCTCGGAATTGCGCTTGGTTAAAGTTGTCACCAGTACCCGTTCATTAACTTTGGCGCGCATTTCAATTTGGGTGATTAAATCCGGGATCTGCCCTTTACTGGGCTTAACAATAATTTCCGGATCCACTAGCCCCGTGGGCCGGATAATTTGCTCCGTAATCTTGTTTTTACTTAAATCTAATTCGTAGGTATCAGGAGTCGCGGAAACAAAAATTGTTTGTTTAACGAGGCCATTAAATTCATTAAATTTAAGCGGACGATTGTCCAAGCATGAAGGCAGACGGAAACCATATTTTACCAACGTTTCTTTGCGCGCGCGATCTCCGGCGTACATTCCGCGAATTTGAGGTAAAGTAGCATGAGATTCGTCAATAATGGTTAAAAAATCACCCGCAAAATAATCAATCAACGAATAAGGACGGCTACCCGGAGCCCGGTGGCTTAAATGATAAGAATAATTTTCTATGCCATGGCAATAACCAATTTCTTTAAGCATTTCTAAATCGTAATTTGTTCGGGATTCTAAACGCTGGACTTCCAGTAATTTATTTTGTGCGCGTAGAAATTTTAGCTGCTGGGTAAGCTCCGTTTTAATTGATTCAATACTGGAGTTAATTTTATCATGGGGTACCAGATGATGCGGGCGGGCCGGGAACGGCTGGGGG
>CAIVOB010000151.1 GCA_903907475.1 Candidatus Omnitrophota bacterium | reverse complement strand
GTCAGTAATAATTACTCCGGCGGCGTGTACGGAAGCATGGCGGTTTAATCCTTCTAGGGCTAAAGCGGTATTAATTAATTTTGTCACCGTGGCGTCGTTCTTATAAAGATCATTTAATTGGGTTTCCGTTTCCAAAGCTTTTTTTAAATTCATATCGATTTCCGCGGGGATCATTTTCGCGATGCGGTCAACTTCCGCGTAAGGAATCGACATTACCCTGCCCACGTCTCTTATTACCGCGCGCGCTTGCATCGTTCCAAACGTAATAATCTGGGCGACATTATCCTGCCCGTATTTGTGCGTCACATAATCAATGACTTCCTGGCGCCGTTCGTAGCAAAAATCAATATCAATATCAGGTAATCCGATCCGCTCCGGATTTAGAAAACGTTCAAAAAGTAACCCATAATCTAAAGGATTAAGGTCTGTAATTCCTAAAAGAAAACTGACTAAACTACCCGCGGCGGATCCTCGGCCTGGCCCCACCGGAATCCCCTGACTTTTGGCATAGTGAATAAAATCCCAAACAATTAAAAAATAGCTCACAAACCCCATGCTTTGAATAATTGTTAATTCGTGATCCAGTCGTTTTTGAATTTCAGGATTATTATTTAACCCTTTAGCAGCTAACCCTTTTTCGCAAAGTTGCAGTAAAAACGTTTCTTTAGTCAGGCCGTCCGGAGCAGTGTATTTAGGCAAGTGCATTTTATTAAAATCTAATTCCAGATTGCAACGGCTAGCAATCTCTAATGTATTTTTTAACGCTTCCGGACAATCACTAAATAAAACTTTCATTTCTTCCGGAGAACGAAAATAAAATTCGCTTGTTTGAAAACGCATGTGCTTTGGGTCATCAAGGGTGCTTTGTGTTTGGATGCAGAGCAATGCTTCATGAGCCGCGGATTTATCTTTCGTGGGATAATGCACGTCACTGGTTGCAACTAAGGGAATGTTTAATTCTTTAGAAATTCTTATTAATCCGTCATTGACAATCTTTTGTTCAGGGATGGAGTTGGCTTGAATTTCTAAATAAAAATTGCCTTTGCCAAAGATCTTTACAAAAGCACTCGCAACTTTTAGCGCATCATTAAAACGATTTTCTTGAATTAAACAAGCGATCTCGCCTTTTAAACAGGCGGAAGAGGCGATTAACCCTTCGGAATGCAATGCTAAAACCTCTTTATCGATGCGTGGCCGATAATAAAATCCTTCTAAATAACCGATGGAAACCAGTTTCATTAAATTATGATATCCGGTTTCATCGCGCGCCAGAAGAATTAAATGATTCGCTGCGTCTTCGATTCCTCCACTTTTGTTTAAACGGCTTTGCGGAGCAACATAAACTTCACATCCAATAATAGGTTTAATACCGGCTTTGCGGGCTTCTAAATAAAATTCAATTGCTCCGAACATGTTACCATGATCAGTAATTGCCAGGGAATCCATTTTAAAACTTTTGGCGATGGCCAGAATTTCTGGTATGCGGCAGGCTCCGTCTAAGAGGCTGTATTGCGTATGCAGGTGCAGATGAACAAACTCGCTTTTATTCCCACTCGATGGTTGCGGGTGGTTTTGAACTGATGTCATAAACGACTCGGTTGATGCCGCGAACTTCATTAATAATGCGATTAGAGATTTTTTCCATTACTTCATAGGGTAGTTTTACCCAATCAGCGGTCATGCCATCAAAACTGGTAACGCAACGCAAAGCGGCAACGTTTTCATAAGTGCGCTCATCGCCCATTATTCCCACACTCTTAATGGGAAGTAAAATGGCAAATGATTGCCAAATCTGGTCGTATAGCCCAGCGCGCGTAATTTCTTCGAAAACCCGTTTATCTGCTTCACGTAAAAGCTCTAAACGTTCCGGAGTAATCTCTCCGATAATTCTTACCGCCAGTCCCGGGCCAGGGAAAGGCTGACGCTGAATAATATTATCCGGCAAACCTAATTGGCGGCCGATTTCGCGCGCTTCATCTTTAAAAAGTTCTCTTAAAGGTTCAATTAATTTAAGGTGCATTTCTGCCGGTAAACCTCCGACATTATGATGGCTTTTAATTTTTCGGCTTGGGCCGCCGCTGGGAGATACCGATTCAATCACATCCGGATAGAGCGTGCCTTGGCCTAAAAATTTCGCCCCTTTTGTTTTTTTGGCCTCTTCTTCAAATACTTTCACGAATTCCGCGCCGATTATTTTGCGTTTTTCTTCCGGATCTGTAACCCCTTTCAAACGTTCAAGAAATTTTTTACTACGATCAACATAACTTAAATTCAAATGGTAAAGGTCTTTAAAAACGCTTTTTACTTGTTCCGCTTCACCTTTACGCAAGAGCCCGTTATCGATAAAAATACAGCGCATATTTTTTCCGATTGCTTTATGAATTAATAAAGCCGCTACGGAAGAATCAACTCCACCGCTTAAACCCAAAACCACTTTATCTTTACCAATCGTTTTTTTAATATTTTCAACCGCTTCTTTAATAAATGACTGCATTGTCCAACGGCTTAAAGCTCCGCAGGTTTTAAATAAAAAATTAGCGAGAATTTGATTTCCTTTTTCTGTATGCGTTACTTCGGGATGAAACTGCACGGCAAAAATTTTCCTTTTCGGATTAGCAATTGCCGCAATTGGCGTATTCGTGGTATGCGCGCTAGTGTGAAAACCCGGTGGCATCTTTGTGACATAATCACCGTGGCTGGCCCAGCAGGTAAAATTGCCTGGGATATGATTAAAAAGATCGCGATTATCATCAATAAATAGCTCTACTTTTCCGTATTCCCGTTCACGGGTATGTTTAACTTTTCCACCGAGCATCTCACAGATGACCTGCATCCCGTAGCAAATCCCTAAAATCGGGATTCCCAATTTAAAGATTCCTTTGTCAGGATAAGGAGATTTTTTATTTATTACTGATGCCGGGCCGCCGGAAAGAATTAATCCTTTCGGATTTAAAGCGGCGATTTCTTTGGCGGGGGTATTATAAGGAATAATAATCGAGAAAACTTTATTTTCTCTTACTCTGCGGGCAATTAATTGCGTGTATTGTGAACCGAAATCTAAAATTAATACTGTTTGTCTGGTCATTTTCCCATCCCCACTCTTTGGCCGACTTGGAATATCTTACCTTCCGTTTGAATGGAAGGGGCGATAATAATTTCCACATCATGCATTTCTTTAAGACACGTCGCTCCTAAGGACCCCATGGAAGTTTTCAGAGCTCCGAGCAAGTTTTGTGAACCATCGTCAACTTTTGCTGGCCCGGTAAGAATATCTTTTAACGCGCCGGTTGTCCCGACTTGAATCCGGGTGCCGCGCGGTAAATTAACGTGGCTGGTTGCCATTCCCCAATGGAATCCTTTTCCGGGAGCTTCATTGGCGCGGGCAAAACTTGAACCAATCATTACCGCGTCGGCTCCGCAGGCAAAAGCTTTGCAGATATCTCCTCCACGATTCATTCCTCCATCAGTAATAATAGGAATATATTTACCGGTACGTTTAAAATAAAAATCCCGCGCACCAGCAGCGTCAACCGTCGCGGTAGCCTGAGGAACGCCAATTCCTAAAACGCCTCGGGTAGTGCAAGCTGCTCCTGGTCCGACTCCGATTAATAAACCACTAGCTCCGGTAGCCATAAGTTCAAGCGTTGTTTCATAGGTCACACAATTTCCTAAAATTACAGGAATTTTTATATTTTTACAAAATTTAATTAGGTCTAAAGTTTTATATTGAGTGGTAACGTGTTTAATTGTGGCAACTGTGGATTGGATCACAAAAATATCGCATCCTGCGGCAATTGCTAACTTGGAAAATTTCTCGGCATTAGCGGGAATGCAGCTAACGGCGGCAATGGCTTTGGCTTTTTTAATCTCAGCGACTCTTTTAGTGACTAATTTTTCTTTAATTGGGGTAGTGTAAACAACTTGAATTAATTCGGTAGCTTTTTGTGGCGTAGCTTTAGCAATATCTTCTAAGACTTCATCCGGATTTTCATAGCGGGTTTGAATTCCATCAAGGTTTAATACCGCCAAGCCCCCCAAATGTGACATTTCTGCGGCAAATTTTACGTCAACTACACCATCCATGGCGGCAGCTAATATCGGTATCTTAAATTTTTTACCCGCAAGTTCAAAAGTTGTATCAACTTCATTAGGATTTACGGTTTGGGCTCCCGGAACTAGAGCAATTTCATCAAAACCGTAACATCTTCTTGCGCGTCTACCGATACCAATCCACTCTGCCATCTTGAAATCTCCTTAATTATAGAATTAAACCTTTATTTTGCAATAACTTATAAATATTTCGTATTTTTGGAAGTAGAACTGATTAGATTAGATATTTTAATGCTTTAGGCAGGTTTTGTCAATAG
>CAIVOB010000150.1 GCA_903907475.1 Candidatus Omnitrophota bacterium | reverse complement strand
GCCTTAAAAGCAGGATGTCCGGCCAGTAAAATTGTTTATGCTTCAGTAGGTAAAACCGAAACAGAGATTGCTACAGCAATCACTAAGGGGATACTTTTCTTTAACGTGGAATCACTTCCGGAGTTAAGGAGTATTGATTGTATTGCTCGCAGGTTGGGTAAAATTACTCGCGTAGCCATCCGAATAAATCCTGATGTAGAAGCTAAGACTCATAAATTTATTAGTACTGGAAAAATCACCAATAAGTTTGGTATTGATTTTAATAATGCTTATAAAATTCTGCTTTTACGTAATAAATTCAGAAACGTAAAAATCTGCGGTTTGCATATTCATATTGGTTCGCAGATTACTGAAAGCGCTCCTTTTGTTGCAGCAATTAAGAAGGTAACGGATTTTATTAAAAAGCTAGAATCAAAAAGTATCAAACTTGAATATCTGAATATCGGAGGGGGCTTAGGAATTGTGTATGCTAACGAAACTCCTCAGACTGCCCAGGTTTATGCCAATGAGGTAACTCCTTTTTTAAAGAAGACAGGCTTAAAGATAATTATGGAGCCGGGAAGGTTTATTGTTGGTAATGCAGGTATTCTAGTTACTAAAGTTTTATATATCAAGAATACTCCAAAGAAGAAATTTATTATTGTAGATGGCGGTATGAATGATTTGATTCGTCCGGCACTTTATGGGGCATATCATAATATTCTGCCTTTGCGCAAGATATCTAAAACTGAAAAAGTCGATGTGGTTGGCCCGATTTGCGAAAGCGGTGACTTCCTGGCAAAAGAGCGCTTAATTGCTAAAGTTAAAGAAGGCGATTATTTAGCGGTAATGAGTACAGGTGCCTATGGATTCAGTATGTCTAGCAATTATAATTCGCGGCTTAGGGCTGCTGAGGTTATGGTAATGAATAACAACGTATCTGTAATTAGGAAAAGAGAAACTTACGAAGATTTAATTCGCAATGAATAAAATTAAGTTTACTAAAATGGTTGCCTCAGGTAATGATTTTGTGGTTCTTGATAAGAAGCCATCTAGTAATTTGCGCGCATTAGCCAAAACTTTATGCGATAGGAAATTTGGCATTGGAGCTGATGGCCTGTTATTAATTGGTAAAGCTAAGAATGCAGATTTTTGTATGCGTATTTTTAATGCTGATGGTTCAGAAGCAGAGATGTGTGGTAATGGAGCTCGCTGCGTTGCTTTAGTTAGCGGAAAGAAAGAAGCTAAAATGTCTACTCCGGCTGGGATAATTAATACTCAGGTTTCTGGAGGCTCTGTGAAGATTCAACTTACTGATCCTAAAGCCATTAAATTAGATATTCCTATAAAGGTTAATGGTCGCCTGATTAAAGTAAATTTTATTAATACTGGCGTGCCCCATGTTGTAGTTTTTGTAAATGGCCTGGATAAAATTGATGTTTTTGGTATTGGCCGCTTAATAAGACGGCATCCTAGATTTGCACCAGCTGGCACAAATGTTAATTTCGTAGAGGTAAAAAATGGGGATCTTATTCGCATCCGCACCTATGAAAGAGGGGTTGAGAATGAAACCCTGGCTTGCGGAACAGGTAGTACTGCTGCAGGGATTATTTTTGCTTTAAAAAATAATTTGCATAAATTAGTTAGGGTTAAAACTAAAAGCGGGGAGATTCTAAAGGTTTATTTTAATAACAAAGAAGGTAAATTTAAAAACGTTTGGTTAGAAGGCAGCGCGAGAATAGTTTATAGAGGATGTTGGTAAACACCCGGCCTTAAAGGAATCGGCCGGTGTGCCCTTTCTGGGCAAGGAGGCAACATGTTTAAGGGCTCAATTGTAGCCATAGTTACGCCTTTTCATAATGGCAAAGTTGATGAAAAGAAATTAAGGGAATTGATTGATTTCCAAATTGAAAATGGAACCAGCGGTATTGTGCCTTGTGGTACAACTGGTGAATCAGCAACCT
>CAIVOB010000149.1 GCA_903907475.1 Candidatus Omnitrophota bacterium | reverse complement strand
GTTTTGATATTTCTCGCGACACTTTCCGCTTAAAGAAATTCGCGGATTATAAAATGCAACGGGCGGCGATGCCGGATAGCCTCGTCAGCCAAATTCCGTTAATTAAAGAAATTATTGAAGCTTACCGGATTCCGATTTTCCAAAAACCGGGTTTTGAGGCGGATGATTTAATTGCGGAATTAGCTAGAATTGCCGCCGCTAAAAATTTACAAGTAACCATTGTCAGCAGCGACAAGGATATTTTACAATTGGTGAATAATAATATTGCGGTTTTTAATCCCTATAAAAATGGGGGCCAACTTTATAATAGCGCTAAAGTTAAGGAATTTTTAGGGGTCGCCCCGGAAATGGTTTCTGATATGATCGCTTTAATGGGGGATGCTGCCGATAATATTCCGGGAGTCCCGGGAATTGGCGAGAAGAATGCGCAAAGATTAATTTTAGAGTTCGGTACTTTGGACAAATTATTAAAAAATATTTCTCAGGTTAAAGTAGAAAAAATTCGCGCTGCGATTGTCGCGCATCAGGCGCAAATTAAATTAAATCAAACTTTGATAAAATTAGAAGAAAAAGTAGGTTTAAATTTAGATCTCAAAAGCGCGCAACTTAAAGCGCCCGATTATTTAGCATTGTCCGGTATTTTTAAACGCCTGGAATTTAAAAAATTATTAAAAACGCTTCCGGTGGCAAACGCGCCGGCTGATGAAATTAAACTGCATGATTGCACTGCGAATCAATTAAAAAGTTTGTTCGAGGGTGTCAAAGAATTGGCAATTTTTGGAAATAACGGGGCGGATTTATCTTTTGCTTTAAGAGGCAAATTTTTTAGCATCAACCAGGCAAAGAAGGAATTGCTGCCTATGGTTGCTAATTTAAAAATAAAGAAAATTGGACATGATCTAAAAAAGTTGAAAGTTGTTCTTTTTAAAGAAGGTTGGAACTTGGAAGGGTTAAGTTTTGACACGATGATTGCCGCTTATTTGTTAAATCCGGCGCGTTCAAGTTACGCTTTGGAGGATTTAGCGTTAGAGTATTTAGAAGAATTTATTAGTCAAGAGGAAATTAAATCCGAACAGGCTTTAGCCTTAGTGGTGAAGCTTGAGCCGATATTAGCGCTTGCTTTAGTGGAAAAAGATTTATTCGAGCTTTTTTCTAACCTGGAAATGCCTTTGGTTTCTGTTTTAGCGAAGATGGAGGAGGCAGGAATAAAATTAGATTTGGATCTTTTAAAGAATCTTTCCCGGGAGATTGAGAAAAGATTGATAAAATTAATTTCTGATATTTATGAAAGTAGTAAAACACAATTTAATATTAATTCTCCTAAACAGCTGGGCCAGGTGCTTTTTGAGAAATTAGGCCTTCCGGTGATTAAAAAAACTAAAACCGGGCCATCGACTGATGAAGAAGTTTTGAAACGCTTAGCGACGCAGCATGCTTTGCCACTTTTTTTATTAGAATATCGGCAATTGACGAAATTAAAAAATACCTATGTTGACGCGTTGCCGCGTTTAGTGTCTTTCAAGACTGGCAGGGTGCATACTTCTTTTAATCAAACCGGCACTCAGACGGGTAGATTAAGTTCGAGTAATCCTAATTTACAGAATATTCCGGTGAAAACGGAGATCGGCAGTAAAATCAGGCAGGCAATTATTGCCACGGATAAATTTAGTTGTTTACTTTCCTGTGATTATTCGCAGATAGAATTAAGAGTCTTGGCGCATCTTTCCGGAGATGAGACGTTAGTGAAAGCTTTTCATGCCAACCAGGACGTGCATCGCTTAACGGCATCTTTAATTTATTGCGTGGATGAATCTGCGGTTGAGAATAAAATGCGCGAAGTTGCCAAGAGAGTAAATTTCGGGATTATTTATGGACAGAGTGCGTTTGGATTGAGTAAAGATTTAGAGATTCCACTTAAGCAGGCGCAGGATTTTATTGATGCTTATTTTTTACGTTATCCGAAAGTGCAAGCTTATATTGATACACAAATTCAAAAAGCTAAAAACGATGGATTTGTGACAACTTTTTTAGGGCGGCGCAGGTATCTTCCGGAGATTAACAGTAAAAATATGGGATTGCGGCAATTTGCCCAGCGCCAGGCAGTGAATACTCCGATTCAGGGATCGGCCAGTGATTTGATTAAATTGGCAATGATTAAAATTTCAAAAGTGTTAGAAGAAAAAAAATTAAAAGCCAGGATGATTTTGCAGATTCATGATGAATTGGTTTTTGATTTACCGCTGGAGGAATTAAAGATTTTAAGCGTTTTAGTTAAGGCCCAGATGGAGCAGGTGATGGAATTGAACGTGCCTTTAAAAGTAGATTTAAAAACCGGAAAAAATTGGCTGGAGATGTCGGCTTGTTTACCAGCCGCGGGGGAAAAGCGATGAAAATTGCCATGGTGGCAGCGGAGGCCGTGCCTTTTGCTAAAACCGGGGGATTAGCGGATGTGATCGGTGCTTTGCCGCAGGCTTTAGAATATTGTGGGCATGAGGTAATTATTTTCATGCCTAAATATAAATGCGTCAGTCAGTCTGGAGTGCAAATTGTTCCGTTTTCTGAAGGTGTCAGTTATGCTCAAATCGGCAAAGCAATTAAAGTTTATTTTATCGAGCATAAAATTTATTTTAATCGCGATGGTTTATACGGGGATAAACATGGTGATTACGCTGATAATTTGGAACGGTTTAGTTTCTTCTCGCGGCGGGTTTTAGATTTATTAGAAGAGATTAATTTTTCAGCTGATATTTTACATTTGCATGATTGGCAAACGAGTTTAGTCGCGGTGTATCTGAAAAATATTTATGCTCAAAAAAGTTTTTACAGCAAGATGAAGTGCTTGCTTAGTATTCACAATCTCGGTTATCAGGGAATTTTCGGAAAAGAAAAATTTAGCAAACTAGGGTTAAGGCCGGAGCTTTTCGGGATCGCGGGATTAGAGTTTTATAATCAGGTTAATTTATTAAAAGGCGGAATCGTGTTCGCGGATTTAATTAACACGGTGAGCCCGACTTATGCCAAGGAGATTCAGACCGAAGAGCTGGGTTTTGGCCTGGCGGGAGTTTTAAGGCAGCGACAAAAAGTTTTAAGCGGGATACTTAATGGTTTGGATTATTTTATTTGGGATCCGGATAGCGACGCGCATCTGGCGCAAAATTATTCATTGCGCAATCCGGAAAATAAGGTTTGGAATAAGGCAGATTTACAAAAAATATCCGGATTGGCGCTGGATAGAAGTATTCCGCTTTTCGGCATTGTCTGTCGATTAGTGGAGCAAAAAGGTTTGGATCTGCTTTGCTCCGTTTTAGACCAGATTTTAGGGCTGGATTTACAATTGGTGATTTTAGGTGCCGGAGATGCGAAATATCAGCAGCTTTTACAAAAGGCAGTAAAAAAATATCCGAAAAAGATTATTTTGAACCTTAAATTTGATGATGCTTTAGCGCATAAGATTTACGCCGGCAGTGATATTTTCTTAATGCCATCGCGTTATGAGCCTTGTGGCCTCGGACAAATGATCAGTTTACGTTATGGAACGATTCCTTTGGTTTTTAAAACCGGAGGTTTAGCGGATACAGTTAATAGTAAAAATGGTTTTTCCTTTAGTGATTACACGCCAAGTGTTTTATTGCAAATGATAAACAAAGTCAGGGTGGCATTTCAGGATCAAAATAAATGGCAGAGCTTAATTAGTCAGGCGATGCGGGAGAATTTTTCTTGGGAAATTTCGGCGCATAAATATATCCAGCTATATGCTAAAGTTAAAGAAAGATAAATTTGTTTTAGGTGTTACGGGCCAGATTGGCAGCGGGAAGAGCGTGGTTGCCAGGATGTTTAGAGCTAAAAATACTTTATTGCTTGATGCTGATAAAATGGCGCATAAATTAATTTATTTTGAGGGCGCGCTTTATAAAAAAATAAAAAAAGTTTTTGGAATAAAAATTTTGCGCGCTAATAAACAAATTGACCGTCAAAAGCTCGCGCGGATTGTTTTCGCGCATCCGGCCTCCTTGGCCAAGTTAAACGGCATGGTGCACCCGAAGCTTTTAGAAGAGATCGTTTGCCAGGTTAATAATTCGGATAAGCAAATTATAATTTTAGATGCCGCTTTAATTGTGGGCACGGGTTTAGAAAGAATAATCGATAAATTAATTGTCGTTCAAGCGAAAAAAGAGCAGCAAATTTTGCGGGCCGCCAAAAGGCTTAAGCTGGATCGCAAGGAGGTTTGTCAAAGGTTAAAATTTCAGATTCCCGGGCGAGAAATTAGTCGCGGCGCGGATTTTATTATAGATAATCGTGGAACGCTTAGTAAAACTTTAGATCAAGTTTCAGCAATAAGGAGGAAGTTGTGGAAAAACTAGATATAAAAAATCTAAAAGATATGAAAATCAGTGAGCTTAATAAGTTGGCCAAAGAGTTAAATGCCAATGGTACAAGTGGCTTAAAAAAACAGGATTTGATTTTTAAGATTCTGCAGGCGCAAGCGGAAAAAGAAGGATTGATGTTCGGTGAAGGTGTTTTAGAGATTCTTTCTGAAGGTTTCGGCTTTTTAAGAAGCCCGAATTATAATTATCTGCCTTGTCCGGATGATATTTATATTTCTCCTTCGCAAATTAGAAAATTTGAATTGCGCACGGGAGATACGGTGAGTGGTCAGATTCGCCCGCCTAAGGAAGGGGAAAAATATTTCGCTTTACTTAAGGTGGAAGCGGTGAATTTTGAAAATCCCGAGGAGGTTAAGGAAAAAGTACTTTTTGATAACCTGACTCCGGTTTATCCGCGCGCGCCGTTTAATTTAGAAACTAAACCTGATGAGACGTCGATGCGCATTATGAGTTTGCTTACCCCGATCGGAAAAGGGCAAAGAGGTTTAATTGTTGCTCAGCCTTATAGTGGTAAAACGGTGCTCTTGCAAAAAATTGCTAATGCTATTACGAGTAATAACCCGGATGTGATTCTCATCGTTTTACTTATTGACGAGCGTCCGGAAGAAGTTACCGATATGCAGCGCGGGGTCAAGGCCGAGGTTATTTCATCGACGTTCGATGAACCGGCTGAACGTCATGTGCAGGTAGCGGAGATCGTCATCGAGAAGGCCAAGC
>CAIVOB010000148.1 GCA_903907475.1 Candidatus Omnitrophota bacterium | reverse complement strand
GTGATGAGCCGGATTAAAGATATCGGGATCCTGCGTTCTTTAGGCGCGCGGCCGAAAAGTATTCTCCAGATTTTTATTTTTCAAGGCTTGGCAATCGGGGTCACGGGAATCTTTTTAGGGTTAGTTTCAGGCGTCGGGCTGGCGCTTTCCTTGGATAATGTCGTGGACCTAATCTCTCGGATCATCGGCCGAAGCCTTATCCCGCAAGATATCTATTATTTTGATCGTATTCCGGTGAATATTAATATTGGAGATATTAGTATCATTGTTTTTTCAGCTTTAGTAATTATTTTAATGGCGAGTATTTATCCGGCATATTACGCTACGAAAATTATTCCCAGTGAGGCAGTGCGGCATGAATAAGGAGATTTTAAAAGTCCAGGGAATTTGTAAAAGTTATCAAGAAAATTCCCTTAATTTGGAAGTTTTAAAAAATATAAATTTTTCGGTTGCTGAAGGCGAATTTTTGGTGATTCAGGGGCCAAGCGGCGCGGGTAAATCGACGCTTTTGCATATTTTAGGCGGCTTGGATAATCCAACTTCCGGAGAAGTAATTTTTGAAGATTCCAGTATTTATAAGTTAGATGAGCAGTATCGTTCGACTTTGCGTAATCGTAAAATCGGTTTTGTTTTTCAATTTTTTCATCTTTTACCGGAACTGAGTGCTTTAGAAAATGTGGCGTTACCGGGGATTTTAAAGTCTTGGTGGGAAAGAAAAAAAAGCCTGGACGCCGGGCAGCTATTGCTTGAACGTTTAGGATTAGCTCAGAGAACTAAACACCGCCCGCAGGCTTTAAGCGGAGGAGAACAGCAAAGGGTGGCGATTGCCAGAGCACTCGTTAACCGGCCGCAGCTTTTGCTTTGTGATGAGCCGACGGGGAATTTAGATTCGGAAAATGGCGCTAAGATTTTGAGTTTACTTAACGAGCTTAATCTTCGGGAAAAGATCACCATAATTTTGGTGACACATGATAATGATATTACCAAGAGTGCGGGAAGGGTTATTCGTTTAAAAGACGGGTGCCTCTTAAATTAAAGGAGAGCGGCATGAAGATTTATATTAATGGGAAATTTTTTGAAAAAGCGCAGGCACGAGTTTCGGTTTTTGATCATGGATTACTTTACGGGGATGGAGTTTTCGAAGGGATCCGTTCTTATAAGCGCCGGGTGTTTAAATTAAAGGAGCATATTGACCGGCTTTTTGAGTCGGCACAGAGTATTATGCTTAAAATTCCTTTAACCAAGGAACAAATGATTAAAGCCGTGGTGCAGACGATTAAGGTTAATAAATTAGATGATGCTTATATTCGCCTGGTGGTAACCAGGGGTGAAGGGGATTTAGGGCTGGATCCGCGTAAATGTTACGCCGGAGCGACAATTATTATCATTGCGGATAAAATTGCTTTATACCCGGAAAAATTGTATCGCGAAGGATTAACAATTGTTACTGTTCCGACAGTGCGGAATTTACCGGAAGCACTTAATCCGCAGATTAAATCTTTAAATTATTTAAATAATATTTTAGCAAAAATTGAAGCAGCGAATTCTGGATGCGATGAAGCGATTATGTTAGATTCTTTAGGCTATGTCGCCGAATGCACGGGAGATAATATTTTTGTGGTTAAAAACGGCCATCTTTATACGCCTCCGCAATGCATGGGGACATTAAGGGGGATCACTCGGGATGCAATATTAGAGTTAGCGAGAAAAAATAAAATTCCCGCGCATGAACATGTGATTACGCGCCACGAAGTTTATATTTCTGATGAGTGTTTTTTGACCGGTACAGCTGCCGAGGTTATTCCAGTAGTTAAGGTCGATGGGCGGACGATTGGACAAGGAAAACCGGGAAAGTTAACTTTAAGCTTAATGAAAAAGTTTAAAATACTTACCGCGCAAAATGGAGTAAAGTATTAAGATGCTTTGCGATATTTGTAATAAAAATTTGGCGACGGTGCATCTGACAGAGATTATTGATGAGCAGATGAACGAACTGCATTTATGTGAAGATTGCGCGCGCTCTAAAAGCGCGTCCATGGAGCAGCAGTTTGGTTTAAGTGACCTTTTAGCGGGGATGGCGGATTTTGAAAAACCGCTTAATAAAGAAGAAGAAATTGTGAGCGTGAAATGCCCTAGTTGCGGGTTGACGTATACGGATTTTAAAAAGATCGGGCGCTTAGGTTGCGGAGAGTGTTATAATGTTTTTCGTAAATATTTAGCTCCGCTTTTAAAGCGTATTCACGGCTCTAATCAGCATGTCGGTAAATCGCCG
>CAIVOB010000147.1 GCA_903907475.1 Candidatus Omnitrophota bacterium | reverse complement strand
TAAATTAAGCGGAAACGGAAAAATCTATTGGGTAATCGAGAAGGATGGGGGCCACTTCGGCCCCTATATTAATTACGACCATTATGCCGGTTTTATGAGCATGTGTGCAAGTCTAGCGATCGCCTCTTTTATGGCTAAAGTACGCTATGCTTCAGTTTTTATGATTAAGGGATTTAAGAATAAGCTCGCCTGGTTTTCTACGAAAGAAGCAAGCCAAGCTTTCCGGCAATTATTTTATTTCCTGGTTATGGCGGGCTCATTATTTTATTCTTCTTCGCGGGGTGGAATCTTAAGTTTTATTATTGCGGCCTTAATATTTTATTTTTTAGTGATTATTAAAACTAAAAGTAGCCGCCGGGGCAGATTAGTCTTCTTTTTTATTTTAATGGCTCTATTAAGTATTACCGTTATTTTCTGGATTGGGCCGGATACTACTTTTACAAGATTCGGTGAGCTAAATCGGACTGTGCGCACGATAATTCATGAACCTTCGGTCTTAAGTGAGATGCGGCCGGAGATTTGGAGTGATTCAATTAAGGTTATTCCGGATTTTTTTCTTGTCGGTTCGGGTTTTGGAACTTTCTCGAGCATTTTCCCCATATACCGCACTCATAATTGGGATGGTAACTTTTTACGTTACGCGCATTGCGATTATTTACAGCTCATATCAGAAACTGGGATCATCGGTTGGTTCGTTATTATCGGATTTCTAATTTATTTTGTGCGTTTATACGCCTCAGTATTGCGAAAATTAAAGTAAGCTATGAAAACCAAAATTACCGTACTTATCTTAAGTATTATTTATTGCAGCTATTTATTAACTCTTTTAGCTGCTAGCCATTATAAATCGAGCACTTTAAATCCGTTAGATTCTGAGTATTATTATCAAAATAAATCTTTTGCTAAAGCAATTGAAGTGGAGCCGACCAAAGCGCAATACCATATGTATTATGCTTTAGAATTACTAAAGTCTTTACCTGAAGATAGAATTTCAGCTCAAACCCAGTTGCGTTTAGCTAAGAGTGAATTTTATCGTGCCGCTAAATTAAAACCTTACAATGCTGTATATCAAAAAACTTACAATATTTACGCTGCCTGGATCGCTGAACAGCTTTAGTGTCGACCGCATTCCTTTTACCAAGATGTGATTGACAATAGGGGAGTTTGTGATAAACTTGATATGTAATAAAAGTATATAGTGGTTATTTAGGAGATAACCTATGACATCTAAAAATACATCTAAAACTTTAGGCCCAATCGAGACCAATATGGTGGCTCGCTTAACCTACGAGAAAAAGACGGTCGTTACCACAGAGGATCTCGATCGGTTATTTAACCTTTCTCCTGAGAATAGAAAGCAAGTCGTTTTCCGGCTTAAAAGAAAGAGGATCTTTATCCCCATTAAACGCGGGGCATATGCTTTTTCGCCGCTTGAATCCGGCCCGGAAGGAACAGGGGTTGATGAATTGCTTATCCCACCACTTTTCTTTCCTAAAAAGAACTACTATATCGGGTATTCCACCATGTTCAATTATTTTGGCCTAACGGAGCAACTTTTTCAAACTGTTTATGTCCTTAATACTTCTCAGAGGATGGAGAGAGTGATTTGCGGTATCTCATATAAATTTATAAAAATTCCGGAAAACCGCATGTACGGCCTGGAAACAATAAAAGTAAAAGATACGGATGTAATTATCAGTTCTAAAGAAAGAACGCTCATCGACCTCCTTTACTTTAATAAACCGGTTGGCGGTATTAGCAGGGCCACGGAAATATTCGCGCAGGTTGTGAAAGATCAAAAATGCGGTATCAAAAAGGTAGTCGGATATGCCGCTTGTTTTTCAAATATAACAACTCGTAAACGTATAGGCATTATTCTTGAGAAGCTGGGGATTTCTAATGCTACATTAAAGCCGTTGGCTCAAAGTGTAAAAAAAACGGCAATTTCTTCTCTGACAGGAACACGTAAAGGGAAGCTCATCAAAAAGTGGAAAGTTATAGTCAATGATTCATAATAATAAAGACGAATTCATAAAAACTTTAGAGAGGGCATCGAAAAAGAAGGAATTCTTATTGACCCTTTTAGAAAAGGATTATTATTTGACATTAATCCTTTCTCGCATGCACGAACTTTCAAAAGACCTTATTTTTAAAGGCGGAACGTGCCTTAATAAAATTTACTACGCCTATTATCGTTTAAGCGAAGATCTGGATTTTAGCATGAAGCTTCCCCGCTATGAACCGACGCGCGGAGAAAGACGTAAATGCATTCAGCCAATAAAAGATAATATCATAAATTTTGCAGGAGAGATTGGAATGAAAGTAGACGAATCGATTAATCCCGGCCGGAATGAATCTAAACAGTACGTCTATAATTTTATTTATCAATCGGTTTTACGTCCGATCGAGGCGAAGGTAAAATTTGAGATTGGCCTGAGATTTAATCCCATTGCTTCTATAGAAAAACGCCAAGTGCAACACAACTTTTTGCATCCATTTACAAAAGAGCCGCTTTTTGATGGAGGACAGGCCGCTTGCTTATCCCTCAATGAATTAGTATCTGAGAAATTGCGCGCAGCTGCCATTAGGGAAAAGGTTGCTCCACGCGATTTCTATGATTTAGATTTTCTCTTAAGGAATAAGTTTGACCTCGCTAACCTCGCGGTTATGGATCTTTTTAAGAAAAAACTCGCTGAAGATAAGGCGGAGATCGATTTATCAAAGTATCGTATTAATCTTGGACGATCCAATGCTGAGATCAGTGATATGCGCTCACGTATCGAAAATGAATTATTCGAAGTCTTGACGCCAAGGGAGAGGAAGAATTTTAATCTCGACATCGCACTTAAGAGGATCAATAAAGCAATGGAAAAAGCGAGGTGATACTCTATCATCCAATACTTATGCCGCCTGGATTGATAAACAGCTTTAGCGTTTTTTTATTTAAAAAATATGATAAATATTGATTTTAAAAAACAATTACCGCTTAATCTTATTTCTAACGTGGGATACTTTGTTTTAAACGTTGTTATCGGAATATGGATGGTGCCGTATTTAATTAGGCATCTTGGGGTAGAGGGGTATGGTTTTATCCCACTAGCTTTATCAGTCACAGCTTATGTCAGCTTGGTTACTCTTGCCTTGAATGGTGCTGTATCACGCTATCTTGTTATCGCTTTGCACAAAAATGATAGTGATGAGGCAAATAGGATTTTTAACACTGCCTTTTGGTCGCTTGCGCTAGTTTCAGTTATCCTTGTGCCTTTATCTGGTGTATTTGCTTGGTTGACTCCTAAAATATTTAATGTGCCGATACATCTAACGACTCAGGTGCAAGGACTTTTTTTCTTAGCTTTATTTTCATTTATTGTTTCTGTTTTTTCAGCAGTGTTTTCTG
>CAIVOB010000146.1 GCA_903907475.1 Candidatus Omnitrophota bacterium | reverse complement strand
TGTGAAGAAGTGGCGCGCTTTATTTTAGCGGATCAAAAACTTAGCGCTCTTTATAAAAAAATTCGGCATGAAATTGATTTTTTAGCGAAAAAAGTTTCTTCTCCGGCCTTACTGCTTAGTCAACGTAATAGCCAAAAAGACGTGGGTAGGTTAAACTCTCACGGGGAATTAATGCGCCATAATTGTCAGGACATTTTTTGGTCGAATATGCAAAGAACAAAAGAGTCTTTGCGTGTTTTGGAAGAATTTTCTAAAGTTATTAATGTGGCCGCGGCAAAAGGTTTTAAAAAATTGCGTTATCAGGTTTATGAAATCGAAAAAAGCTCTTTTAAAAAAATCTCAGCTTTATCTGATTCTTAATCGGGATAGTTCTTCCCTCAAGGATTTAGATTTTTTTCAAGGTCAACCCGGTATTGTGCAGCTACGGGATAAATTAGCGGATGCAAAGCAAATTTTTAATTTGGCGCTTAAATTAAGTAAATTTTATCGCAAAACTAATACGCTTTTTATTGTGAATAATGATCCGATTTTAGCGCTGCTTTCTTTAGCGGATGGGGTACATTTGGGCCAAGAGGATTTAGCGCTTAAAGCAGCCAGGTGCATACTGGGTAAAGATAAGCTGATTGGCATCTCATGTAGTAATCTTAAACAAGCGCTAAAAGCACAAAATGATGGAGCGGATTATTTGGGGATTGGCCCGATCTATAAGTCGCCTCTTAAGCCGCGCAGCAAGGCGATCGGATTAAAAGTTTTACGGCAATTAAAAAAAAGAATTAAGATTCCTTATTTTGCAATTGGGAATATTAACGAAAATAATTTAACTGAAATTTTAGCTACTCAGGCGCGCCGCATCGCAGTTTCGCGGGCAGTTTTAAAAACGACCCATCCTAAGCTGACGCTAAAATTATTAATGGAAAGATTAAAATGACGCAGTTAGATTATGCTAAAAAAAATATTATCTCACCACTGGTGCGTCGCGTTGCTTTACAAGAAAAAATCGCACCTCTTAAACTCATGGCGCTTATCGCTTCCGGAGAAGCCGTGATTCCTTTAAATTGTACCCATAAAATAAAAAGGCCATGTGCCGTAGGAAAAACACTCCAGACCAAGATTAACGCTAATCTTGGCACATCTACTGATGCTTCCCAAATCGCATTGGAAATTAAAAAACTTAAAGTTGCTTTAGAACATGGAGCGGACGCGGTGATGGATTTAAGTGTGGGTGGGGATTTAACTCTCATGAGGAAGAAGATTTTAAAATATTCCACTGTTCCGGTCGGCACGGTTCCGGTTTATGAAGTCGCGGTGCGCGCTCAAAAAAAATATCGTAATTTTCTTAAATTTAGTGCGGAAGATATTTTAACGGTTTTAGAAGAGCAGGCGCAACAAGGGGTTGATTTTTTTACCATTCATAGCGGTATAACTTCTTCGAGCTTAGCGATTTTAAAAAAACAAAAAAGATTAATGGGGGTGGTTTCGCGCGGTGGAGCGATTATGGTTAGTTGGATGCAAAAGCAGCGCCAAGAAAATCCTTTCTATTCTCATTTTGAAGAGATTTTGGATATTGCTTATAAATATGATGTTACTCTGAGTTTAGGAGATGGGTTAAGGCCGGGTTCAATTTTAGATGCCACGGATAAGGCGCAAATTGCGGAATTAAAAATTTTAGGCCTTTTGGCCAAGCGCGCACAAGCTCGGGGGGTGCAGGTGATGATTGAAGGTCCGGGCCATGTGGCAATAGATGAAATAAAGAAAAATATTGCTTTAGAGAAAAAATATTGTCATGGCGCGCCGTTTTATGTTTTAGGCCCTTTAGTGACGGATGTTGCTCCGGGGTATGATCATATTACTTCTGCCATCGGTGGAGCATTGGCGGCAAGCTATGGCGCGGATTTTCTTTGCTATGTTACTCCTGCTGAGCACTTGCGGCATCCTGACGCCGACGACGTACGCCAGGGGGTCATTGCTGCGCGGATTGCCGCTCATGCTGGTGATCTTGTGAAGCGTAAAGCGCTGGCGATAGAATGGGATCGAGAGATTTCGTTGGCGCGCAAAGAAAGGAATTGGAAAAAACAGATTAATTTAGCGATTGATCCGCAAAAAGCCCGGGATTATCGCTTATCGAGTAAGCCGAAACTTTCGAATGTTTGTACGATGTGCGGTAAATTTTGTTCGATTAAATTGATGGATGATTGTTTGGGCAAGTAAAGAATAATTTTGCGAGAGTAGTTCAGTGGCAGAACACTAGCTTCCCAAGCTAGATATGGGGGTTCGATTCCCCTCTCTCGCTTAAGATTGAAATATTAAAGGTTGCGGAAAAAAGGTTTCTAGAATGATAAAAAATATATTCGTAATTTTGTTATTATTGGGTTTAACCGGTTGTGAAACTATGCCTTTGGAAAATATTGCTCCGACAGTTCCGTCTTTAACGCGTGCTTCCGGAGGAACACCTCATCGAGTGCAGGTTGGTCAGACGCTTTGGAAAATATCCAAGGTCTACAATGTTGATATTGATGAAATTTTAAGCCTGAATCACCTTACGGAAGAGTCGAGTATCGAAGTCGGACAAATGCTTCTCATTCCGGAACATTCTAAAATGCAAAGTCTGTCAATTAAAATTGATGGAGGTGATTTTATTTGGCCTTTAAAAGGGAGAATAATTTCGAATTTTGGCGCAAACTTTCGTAATTTAGTTAACAAAGGAATTAATATTCAGGCTGTGAATGGGGCCGATGTCGTAGCTAGCCGCAGTGGAAGAGTAGTTTTTTTAGCTTCAAATTTGGGTAATTTTGGTAAGACGATTATTATTGACCATGGAGATGGATTACGGAGTGTTTACTCGCGCCTGGCTGAAATTTTTGTGCGCTCCGGAGAAGAAATCCAAAAGGGCGCAATAATTGGTAAGGCGGGTTCATCTGCGCGGGATAAAAATATTTACTTACATTTTGAAATTCGTAAGGGCGCGTTGCCACAGAATCCGTTATTTTATTTACTATGATAAAAAATAAATTTTTTGGCCGGAGTAATTATCTGGCATTACTAGAGAAACGTATTAGCAGTTTGAAAGACGGCTATCGGCAGAATATTGCGATTATTGGCGAAGAAAATGTTGGTAAGACCAGCATTATTGTTAAATTTCTCGCGCATTATTTTGATCCGCGGATTATCACGGTATTTTTAGAAATACGCCCGGAATCCTTAGAGGGATTTTCTAAACGGTTTATCGGAGCATTACTTTATAATTTTCTTTTAAATAGCGGAATGGAATTAAGAGAAGATTTGGATTTTTTAAAAGAAAAATCCGCTAAATATATCCCCAAAACTATTGCCAAAGTAAATTTTATCCTCAGTGAACTTGCGCGCAGAAAAAAAGTAAATATTATTACCGAGCTTTTTAATTTAGCGGAACTGATTAATCAGGAGACGGGAAAATTTACGGTTTTCTTTTTAGATGAATTCCATAATCTGGAAGATATCGGAGTAAATAATTTTTACCGCGAATGGAGTAAGCTACTTATTTTGCAAAAAAATACGCTATATGTCATTACTAGCTCCATGATGTTCAAAACTCAAGTTATTCTTTCCAAACAACTTTCATTATTATTCGGTAATTTTGAATTGGTTAACGTTGAGCCGTTTGATATTTCTACGAGTTCTCAATATTTGGATCAATATTTACCCCGATTAAAGTCTAACTCGGGCTTAAAGGATTTTATTGTTAATTTTACCGGGGGGTATCCACTATACTTAGAATTAATTGCCAGTGCTTTGGCTAAGGCCGATATTGATAGCGCGCTGCCGGATGTATTAGAAGAGCTGCTTTTTAATACCTCTGGGATTCTTAATCAGAGATTTTCTAATTATCTTAAGCGCTTTTTGGATTTACCGGCTAGTAACGATTATTTATCGATTTTATATTTAATTGCCAGTGGCCGTAATCGAATTAAGGATATTGCCCATATTTTGCATAAGCCTAAGAAAGAATTAAATATTAGGATTAATTGCCTTCTGGAATTGGATGCGATCACGCGCAGCGCTGATTTCTTAAAAGTTAGCGATCGATTATTCGCTTATTGGATGCGTTTTGTTTATCAAGAGAAAATGCGTTCATTATCGTTTGACGCTAAAAGCCAGTTAGAGAAATTTCGCGATAATATTCAAGCGCTACTTCAAGAATTTTTACAGCAATCCGAGAAGCCGTTAACTAACCGGGTTTGGGAGTTATTACATTTATTTGAAGACGATTTGATGCAATTTGAGCGCAAAAAGATTCGTTTAAATCATTTTCGCGAGATTAAACCTTTAATTTTTAACGAGCGTTTTATTAAGGATGGTTTATTAGGCCGCAGCAATGACGCATTATGGATTATGGCGATTAAACCTAGCGCTTTGACCGAGCAAGATGTTACGGAATTCGCTAAAGAATGTAAAAAGTATCATCATAAATCGCAACGCAAGATTATGGTTACCTTAAAGGAAATCGATGTTAATGCGCGATTAAGGGCGCTAGAGGAAAAGATTTGGACTTGGGATTTAAATAGCTTAAATCAGATGTTAGATTTGTTTTCCAAGCCTCGGGTGATTGCTTAGGGATAATATGAAAATTGGAGTAATTTCAGATACACATATTTCTAATCGTAGCGCGCATCTTCCGGAGAGTATTATTGCCGCATTTAAAAACGTGGATTTAATCGTGCATGCTGGCGATTTAGTGGATCTAACCGTGATCGCTGAACTTGCCGCTTGTGCCTCTGAATTAGTGGTGGTGGCGGGCAATATGGATCAGGATGAGGTACGGGATAAGTATCCGGCGAAACAAGTTTTTGTCGTTCAAGGTTTTAAAATTGGCCTCATGCATGGCAGTGGTGCTCCGGTCAATCTTGTAAAATTACTTAAAGATGCTTTTAAAATGGAAAAACCTGATATTATTATCTTTGGGCATTCACATAAAGCGATGAATGAATTTATCGATGGAGTATTATTTTTTAACCCTGGGAGCGCGATGGATTTATGTGAAAATAGGACTTATGGTATTATTGAGCTTAATCACGAAATTAACGCTAAAATTTTTCAGGTTTAATTATGGATAAGCTCTGGGCGCCTTGGAGAATCAAATACGTCAGTCAAAAAAAGAAATCTAAGGGGTGTATATTTTGTCGGGCAAAAAATAAAAACGCGCGCGATTTCGTGATCTTTAAAACAAAAAAATCAATCTGCTTACTTAATATTTATCCTTATAATAATGGGCATCTTTTAGTTTCTCCGTTGAGGCATTTAAGTAAATTGGAACAGCTTACGAAAGAAGAAATTTTGGATTTATTTAGCGTTTTAACTCGCGCTCAGCGACTATTGCAAATTGTTTTAAAACCTCAAGGTTATAATCTCGGCCTTAATCTTACTCGAGCGGCGGGGGCGGGAATTACGGGGCATTTACATATTCATATCGTTCCACGTTGGGTGGGAGATGTCAATTTTATGCCTGCTGTTTGTGGAACCAAGGTGATTTCGCAGTCATTGGAGGAGCTGGCTAAGCTTTTAAAAAATGCCGATCAATAAAATTAACGCCTACGAAGATAAAACTCTGGCTCCCTATGCTATGAAAAGTCATTATTCCCGCGGGCGTGTGCATCCGGAGGAGGAGCACGCTTATCGTTCTATTTATCAACGCGACCGTGATCGTATTATTCATTCCGCGGCTTTCCGGCGCTTAGAATATAAAACTCAGGTTTTTGTGAATCATGAAGGTGATTATTACCGTACGCGCTTAACGCATAGTATTGAAGTTTCGCAAATCGCCCGTACTGTGGCTTACGCTTTAGGTTTGAATATGGACTTGACCGAAGCGATTGCTTTGGCGCATGATTTAGGCCACACTCCTTTTGGGCACTCCGGAGAAGAAGTACTCAATGAGTTAATGGCTAAATGCGGAGGGTTTAATCATAATTTGCAAGGTTTACGCGTCGTAGATTATTTAGAGGAGCGTTACCCAGAGTTTCCGGGTTTGAATTTAAGCTGGGAGGTGCGCGAGGGGATTATCAAGCACTCGTCAGTTTTTGATATTGCGGTTAAGATTAAAGAGTTTTTTCCTAAAAAAATGCCAACTTTAGAAACGCAATTAGTGGATATTGCCGATGAAATCGCTTACGATAATCATGATTTAGATGACGGGCTGACCTCAGGATTAATTAACGAAAAAGATCTGGAGGATTTTGAAATTTGGAAAAAAATAAATCGCAAAATTAACCAAAAGTATGTTAAAATTAAATCCACGAGCCGTAAATATTTGATTATTCGCGGGTTAATTGATTTGCAGGTTACGGATCTTATTACGCATACTCAAGAAAAACTAGCGCGATTAAAAATAAGAAAGTACGCTGATTTACAAAAAATTAATTATAAGTTAGTGGGTTTTAGCCCGGAGTTAAAAGAGTTAAGAAAGCCCCTGCGGCAGTTTTTGATGCAAAAACTCTATCATCATTATCGGGTGGTGCGCATGAGCGTCAAGGCTAAACGTTTTATCCGGGAATTGTTTCTGGAGTATCTTAGCCGTCCGCAGCAGTTGCCCGTTGAGATTGGGCGCCGGGTGGCAAAAGAAGGAGTGCAGAGGGTAGTTTGTGATTATATAGCGGGAATGACTGATCGGTATGCTTTAGATGAATACAAAAAACTATTTAACCCCTACGAAAAAGTATAGATCTTTAATTTCCGCGGTGCATAGCATCTACCGCCTTTTAAACTCTACTTATGAGTTGCAGGAGCTCATTTGCCGGATGGGGCGTTTATTTTGCCAGTTTTTTGATGCGCAGTATTGTTCAGTGGTCCTTTTGGATTCCAGCCGTAAATATTCTAGTATTCAATGCACGATTAAAGATAATAAAAAAATCCTGGTTAATAAAAAATCAAAAATTACCGGCCGTGCGGGCCAGTTCATACTTAAGAAATCTTCGGCTTTAAGGCGGGGCAATCTTTTAGGTATTCCGTTAATTTGCGAAGACGTTTTAGGTTTTATTATTATCCGTCGTGCTGAGAGTAAAAATTCTTTTGATATTTTCGATCAAGAGATGTTAATGACGATGGCCGAGCAAGCGGTAATTGGAATTAAAAATTTACAGCTTTATGAAGAGCAGCAACGCATAGTTTTCGGAAGTATTCAATCTTTAGTAGCGCTTTTAAATTCCCGGGTTCCTCAGGAGTACACGCATTCTTCTCAGTTTAGTAATTTAGTTTGCGCTTTAGGTTGTGAGATGCATTTGGATGAGAAGCAGATTGAAAGCCTTAAGTACGCCAGTCTTTTGCATGATACCGGTAAAGTCGATATCCCGTCTGAGATATTGACGAAAACTACTAAATTAACGGTGGAGGAGTATAATATTATTAAAAAACACCCGATTAAGGGGGCGCAGATTTTACGTCCTTTACAGATTTTACGGCCGGTGATTCCGATTATTATGCATCATCATGAAAAATATGATGGTACAGGTTATCCGACGAAGCTTAAAGGTGGGCAGATCCCCTTGGGAGCCAGAATTATGGCGGTCGCCGATGCTTTTGAAGCGATGGTCTATGGCCGGCCGTATCGGCAAAGAATGGATATTCCCACGGCGTTAAAAGAAATTAAGCGTAAAAGCCAGATTCAGTTTGATCCTAAAATTGTGGAAGCTTTTTTGAAAGTAATTAAAAAATTTAATAAAAGAATTTACTTGAAACAGGATAACCCTAAGTTATAATACCAACTCATGGCTGAAAAACAGGATTATATTCAATCAGAACTTTTTACTCAATCTTTAGATGGTACGCAGTATAAGCCGCAGCATCCCAAGGATTCATTTTTTCGCCGGATGCGAGGTTCGGAGAAAACTTTACTTTTATTAATGGCAGTGGTGTTGGTAAGTATTGTTTCTTTTTCTTTGGGAGTAGAGCAAGGAAAACAAGTAGTTTTAATTGAAAACGAAAGCAAGGTTTCGGATATTTACACAATTCAAGTGGTGGGATTTAAAAGCCGGGCGCCGGCTTTGCGGGAAGCGCAAGTTTTAGCGAAAAAAGGTTTAGCGCCGCTGGCTTTTACTAAAGGGGATTCTATTGTTTTGTGCGTAGGCAAATTTTCTAATCAAGAAAGTGCGCAACCTCTGCTGGTTATTTTGCAGAAAACCTACGCGGGTTGCCGTATAAGGAGGTTATAATATCATGTCCATTCATCCGTCATTAACGATTTCGGAAAAAGACAAAAAGGTGCGTTCGGTGTTAAAACGTACCGAGCGTATTAGGCAGATGCATGAAAAAGGTAATTGGAAAGAAGGGGATTCGGTTTATGGTTTACCGAAAATTAAAACCTTGAGGATTAAAGTGAAAAAGGAGAAGGTGGAGAAGGCCGCGGATGCGACCACTCCGGGTGCTGCTGGGGCAACGACTGCTGCTGTTCCTGGTGCCAAGGATGCCGGAAAGACTGCTTCAAAAGCGGCGCCGAAGGCTCAGGAAAAGAAATAAAATTATATGTTATTTGAGTTTAAAACTAAAATTAAGTGGGTTTTATTTTTGGTGTTTTTTGCCCTTACTACTTCTGCGTCCGCTGAGGTTTTTAAAGAATTTAGCGGGCAAGTTAACGCGCATGATATAAATCTCAGAGTTGACGCTACCACCGGAGCAGCAGTAATTGTGAAGCTGGCTAAAGGAGATATTGTTCAAGTTGTGGGAGAGGCATATGATTGGTATAAAATTCGCCTGCCTAAAGCGGCTCCGTCTTATATTAAAAAAAACCTGGTAGAGTGTGTTAATTTAGCTAATTCTTTATCCGTTGATAATAAGAATAGTTTTGCCGCTAATTCTGCGCGCTGTTTGAGTGCTCGAGTGGTGGGAGATAGAGTTAATATTCGCTTAGGACCGAGCGAAAGCACTTGGATATTAGGTAAGCTTGATAAATTATCTATGGTGAATATTCGTAGTGAAGAAAATGGCTGGTATAAAATTGAAGCGCTACCGCAAAGCTATGGCTGGGTAAATAAAAAGTTTATTAATCAAGGACCTTTTGTTTTTAAGCCTGAAGGTGAGCAAGAATTTCTTGCGCCGGGATTATCTTCTAAAGCGCGAGCGGTTAAAGAATCCTTAAGCGTAGGGAAAATCGAACTCGAGGGCGAAGTTGGCCCATATGGCATAGTTTTATGGCGTAAAGCCACGCATAAATTAGTGACCTCGCAGGGGAAAATTTACCTTTTAATGGGAGATCGTCGTCGTTTAGACAGCCTTAATTATCATAAAATTAGGGTGCAGGGAAAAATAAACGCGCCAACCACAAGCAGATATCCAATTATCGAAATTGATACTCTGGAAGCATTAAATTAATTTTTTTAAGGAGAAAACAGTTTGAATTTATTACATTTAATTATTCAATTTGTAATATCTTTCGGGCTTTTAATTATTGCCATGACGGCGCATGAATTTGCTCATGGCCTGACTGCTTATAAATTGGGAGATTCTACCGCTAAACTTTCCGGACGCTTAACTTTAAACCCTTTAGCGCATATTGATTTATTTTGGACGCTCATTTTACCGCTGGTGCTTTTTATTTCTACTGCCGGGCATTTTGTTTTTGGAGCGGCTAAGCCGGTGCCAATTAATTATCGGTTATTAAAGAATCCTAAACGGGATATTATTTGGATCGGCTTTAGTGGCCCGCTGGCCAATTTAATTTTTTCATTTTTTTTGGCGCAAATTTTAAAAATTATTCCTCAAGGTAGTATCGCATATTATTTATTACTGCACCTAATGATTATTAATGTGGTGCTGGCGATTTTTAATTTGATTCCCATCCCGCCTTTAGATGGTTCACGGGTTGTAATGGGATTGTTACCGGAAAAACTTGCGCAGCAATATGTGAATTTTGAACGGTATGGTTTTATTATTTTATTTCTTTTTATTTGGTTGGGAATGTTTGAGCGTTTGCTTTGGCCTTTGGTAGATTTGACGATTAAATTTTTGGGGGTGCTTTAAATGTTAAAAAGAATAAAAGTAAATTTAGGCCGGCGTTCTTACGAGATTCTGATTGGTAAAAAAATATTAACCCGCTTGGGTCCAGAATTACGTAAATTAAATCTTGGAACGGATGTCTATATTATTACTAATTCTTGGTTAAAGCAAAAGTACGGCCGTAGGCTTGGCACGGTTTTAAGTGAGAATGGTTTTAATTTTTGTTTTAAAATTATTCCAGAAGGGGAGAAAAGTAAGTCCCTGGAACTTGCCACCCGGATACTTCAGGATTTAGCGCAGTTTGAGCAGCAAAAAAAAGTTTTTATTTTAGCTTTTGGTGGAGGGGTGATCGGAGATTTAGCGGGATTTGTCGCCAGTATTTATAAACGGGGAATTAATTATTTACAGGTGCCCACAACTTTATTAGCGCAGGTTGATTCGGCGATTGGTGGAAAAACCGCGGTCGATCTAAATTTTGGTAAAAATTTAGTGGGAGCAATTTATCAGCCCCGATTAGTGTTTAGCGATATTGATTTTCTGCAAAGCTTAACTCAAGAGCAATTAATTGCGGGTATGGCGGAGGTTATTAAATACGCTGTAATTAGAGATAAAAAGTTTTTTAAGTTTTTAGAGGATAATCGTGCCCAGATTTTAAAGAAATCTTCTCTGGCATTACTTAAATGCGTTAGTATCTGTAGCGAAATTAAAGCTCAGATTGTCAGCCGCGATGAATATGAAAAAAAGGGGTTAAGAACAATTCTTAATTTCGGACATACTTTTGGGCACGCGATTGAAACTGCTGGTAAATATCGGGGTTATAACCATGGTCAGGCGGTAGCTTTAGGGATGCTGGCAGCGCTGGATCTAAGTTTTCGGCTAAAGTTGTTAAAGCCGGAAAACCTTTTTCGGGTTAAGGAATTAATTAAAAATTACGGTTTACCGACCAAAGTTAAAGGTATAAATTTAAAAAAGATTATTCAGGCGCATTATTACGATAAGAAGTTTTTTGGTAAAGTCAACCGCTTAGTGCTTGTCCCTGAAATCGGGCGTTTTAAAATTGTGCGGAATATAAATTTGGATTTAATTAGGAGTGCCGCTGCGCAGTTAATTTAAAGGTTTATCTGAGCGTGGAAAGAGTAATAATTTGACCCGCATTATCAATCTCTACGGTTTTGACAGTGATTTTTATTATTTTTGCCCCTTCTATAAGGTCCCCGTTGCGCACAATTTGATTATTGATTAAAGCATAAGTATCATTTCCTGAAAAAAATATTCCATTTAAGACGAAATTAACTTCCGCTTTTGGTTTTATTTCCGGTTCCGCGTTAAGTGGGCTAGAAGTTGAAGTGATTTCATTTTTGGTTTCCGTTTTTGAGGGTAGTGAGATATTCGTGAGCACAGTTACTGTCGGAGAAGTTTTTTTAAGATTTTGTTTTGCCGCGGTATTTATACGAATAAGGTTAAAAACATAATTACTTAGTATAATCCCGATAACTAGTATTAAGCCATAGAGCATGTAAGAGAAGAAAGCTTTTTTCGGTTTTGTGCTTGGCGCGGCGGGGTGTGCATTTTCTTGGATCGTGCGTTCAGTTTTTTTTAATGCTTCGTTAATTATGCTCATGCCGTTTGGCCCACCGAATAAGAATCCAATTCTTCCGTGCATTTTTTAAGAATATTAAAATCAATCTGATTAGTTTCGCTGACATATCCGGCTAAAAGCGCGCGGTCACAGATCATATTAATTAATCTGGGCGTGCCGGAGGAAAAGCGGCTGATCATGCTAATTGCTTCATCGGTGAATACAATTTTTTTGTCGGTGCTGGCGATTTCTAAACGATGATTGATATAGGATTTAATCTCATCTTGATCTAGCGGGGTAATATGATATCTGACCATAATTCTTTGGCGTAATTGCCTTAAGTCATGAAGATTAAGGCGGTTATTAAGTTCCGGTTGACCGACTAAAATTACCTGCAAGAGTTTATCTTTTTCGGTTTCTAGGTTAGAAAGGAGCCGAATTTGTTCTAGTAAATCAGGTTTAAGGTTTTGGGCTTCATCTACAATTAATACGAGATTATTACCGGCTTGTGATTCCCGCAAGAGAAAATTGTTCAGTTCTAAAACCATTCCGAGTTTAGTTCGATTTTTAGACGAAAGACCAAAATCTTTAATGATCGATTCCAAGAGTTGCACCTCTGAAAAAGTAGGGTTGAGAATAAAAGCCGTTTTAACGTTTTTGGTGACTTGGTTTAAGAAAAAGCGGCAAATCGTGGTTTTGCCCGTACCGATTTCGCCGGTTAAAACAATGATTCCTTTTCTTTGGGAAACTCCGTAAAGCAGATGCGAAATCGCTTCTTTATGTTTTTTGCTGGAGAAAAAAAAGGAAGGGTCGCTGGTAACGTTGAAAGGCCGCTCTTTTAACCCATAATATTTACAGTACAATTAAATCACCTCGGAACCATTATAACAAAAAAGTAAATTTTGTAAAGCTTGTAAACTATTGACAGGTTTAAGAATATGTGTTATATTTTTAACTCAAGAGGGGCAAAGAAAGCCTTTTCAATAATTAAAATTGGATAAATATGGTTATTATTGAAAAATCTAAAGATCATCGTAGTACCGAGCGTTTGGGGCTTAATTTAGAATTACGTTATCAAGTTCGCGGAAAAGCGGATTTTGATAATGGCGTGAGTAATGATATCAGTTGCGGGGGGTTGCGTTTTACCAGTTCTAAGTTTATTCCTACAGCTACGCCGGTAATGTTTGAGATTAATGTTTTAAATCGGATCTTAAAACCGATGGGAACAGTGGCATGGTCTGCTCCTATCGCGCATTCGGATCGTAATCAGCTGGGGATTAAGTTTGTGGAGTTTGATTTATTTGAAAAGAACTACCTGCGAGATTTTATTAATATGCAGTTAGGTTAATCATTAATTAATGAAAGGAAACTAAAGCATGTCCGCACCGGAAGTTAAAGAAACTAAAACTGAAGATAAGCCCAAGGTTGAAAAACAAACTAATTGTTTAGCTTGTAATAAGCTAATTAAGAAGCTTAAGAAGTATTATCGCGACGGTAAATTTTACTGTAGTAAGAAATGTTGGCGCACGTTTAAGGCTAAATCCAAAACTGAGGCTAAATAAGGAAAAACTGATGTTGACGGGTAAGGAACGCAGGTTACATCCGCGCTTAGATCATAAGTTGCCGCTGAATGTGGCGGTAAATGGGTATGATTTTTCTACCTCGACGCATAATATTAGCAGTGTGGGGGCATATTGCCATTTAGATAAGTATATGCCGCCTTTTACGAAAATTTCGATCAAATTAAGTTTGCCGAATAAGGGTAAAGTGCATAAAAATACAATTGTTGAATGTAAGGGCGTGGTTGTCAGAAGCGAAGATGAAGCGCGCGGTGGATTTAATATCGCGATATTCTTCAATCGTTTAGCGGATTGTCAGCGTAAAAAGATTGCCCAGTATATCAGCCAGTTCTTGCCATAAAAATCTGCGGTGGGAAAAGTTAAAAAATATAATCCAACGGTAAAGCTTGTCGTAGGCCTCCTCTATCAAGATGAGGCTATTTTTATTAAAGCCAAAACTCAATTAAAACGAAAATTTGGTAATTTTGATTTTGAATCTCAAGCACTAGATTTTAAATATACTGATTATTATAC